>DASVRH010000362.1:0-8186 GCA_036388715.1 Solirubrobacteraceae bacterium
CGTCGCGCTGCGCCGCGGCGATCCGGTCGCGCGCCAGGGCGATCTGACCGCGCAGCGCGGCGGCCTGGTTGGCGTTGTCGGCCTTCTCGAGCGCCTTGAGCAGCGCGTCGCGCTCGGCGCGGGCGTCGTCCAGCCGGTCGGTCGCCGACACGTAGGAGCGCGTGATGTCCTCGCTGGCCGAGGTACGCGATGTCACGTGCGCGAGCTCCGTCAGCGCGGCGAGCGTGTCGTCGAGGCGCGAGGAGGGGACGCGCAGGTCGTACCGCGCGACGGCCTTGCCGTCGCGCTCGGCGACCCGCGAGCTCTGCACGATCGCGCCCTTCTCGTCGGCGA
The DNA here is from genome assembly GCA_036388715.1 of Solirubrobacteraceae bacterium. Classification (GTDB taxonomy): domain Bacteria; phylum Actinomycetota; class Thermoleophilia; order Solirubrobacterales; family Solirubrobacteraceae; genus CADCVT01. The sequence goes on from DASVRH010000362.1 coordinate 334, forward strand.
GCTGGAGGATGTCGTCGGAGACGTCCCGGAACTCGTCGGCCCCGGTCTCGAGCGCGAGCGAGGTGCTCCGCTCGACGACGCGGTTGTCGCCGCGGCCGCGGACGCGGTCGGTCCGGCTCCGCAGCGCGTCGTCCGCGCCGACGGGCGAGAGGGCTCGGTTCGAGGACGGCGGCGGCGCGGGGGGAGCCGCGAGGTCGGCCTCGCCGCCGCTGCCGCCCGACTCCTCCATGGAGAGTGCGGGGGCCTCGACGCTTCCGCCCTCGTCGTCGTCGCCGTTGTCCAGCGAGGCGAGCCCGACGACCACGGCGACGAGCGCCGTGCAGGCCAGCGCGACCGTGGGCGCCCAGAGGTTGATGCGGCGCGGCTCGCGCTCCTTGCGCCCGCGCCGGAACCCGGACTCGACGGCGCGATCCATCCGCGTCGTGAACTCGAGGGAAGGCTCGGGCGCGGTGGCCCGGACGTCCTCGCGCAGCTGCTCCGTCTCGATCATGCGCAGGCCTCCCGCAGCTTGGTGACGGCTCGGTGCAGCCGTGTTCCGGCGTTGGACTCGGACATGCCGAGCACCTCGGCGAGCTCGGCGTTCGTCAGCCCGCCGTGGAACTTCAGGGCGATCAGCTCGCGGTCGCGCGCGTCGAGCGTCTCGAGCGCGGCGCGGACGGTGGCGCGGCGGACGGCGACCTCGTCGTGGGCGACGAGCACCTCGTCGGGCGGCTCGGCCACCAGGGTGGCCTGGCGCTTGCGCCGGCGCAGCTCGTCGAGGGCGGCGTTCCGGGCGATCCCGAAGATCCACGCGCGCTCGTTGCCGCGCGCGGCGTCGAACGAGCGGCGCTTCTTGTACGCGCGCTCGTAGGCCTGGGCCGTGACGTCCTCGGCGGCGGTCCGGTCGCGGACGATGGTCGCGACGTACGCGTAGACGTCGGCGAACGTCGCGCGGTAGACCTCGGCGAAGCTCGTCGCGGTCGTCTCGGGCGCCGTGGCGGCGGCTGCAAGGGTGATTCCCACGTCCTTACTACGCGGCACGATCGCCTTCCATCACACCGCTACATTGCGCCGCGTGCGAGGCCGCCTGCTCATCGCCACCGCCCTCTCCGCGGCCCTCCTCGGGGCCCCGGCGCAGGCCGCCGACTTCCAGAAGTCGCGCCATCTGTGGGCGACGGTGAACGTCTGCGACACCGAGCGCAACCCCGACACGCTCGGCATCCGCGCGTCGATGCCCGGCTCCGGCCGCAAGGGCGAGACGATGTGGATGCGCTTCCGCGTGCAGTACTTCAGCTTCACGGAGCAGATCTGGCACAACTTCCTGTCGAAGGGGACGGACTCGGGCTACGTGAAGGTCGGCCGCCACGCGCGGTTCAAGGCCCGCCAGTCCGGCTTCATGTTCCCCTTCAGCCCCGAGATCGGCGACCGCTACCTGCTGCGCGGGGCCGTCGAGTTCCAGTGGCGCAGGCGGGGGAGGGTCAGGCGCAACGCGCGCGAGCTGACCACGCAGGGCCACGGCGTCACCGTCGCCGATCCGGACGGCTACTCCGAGGCCACCTGCGAGATCGTCGGCTAGGTCGCCGGGGCAAGCAGCCGCGGGTCGTTCGAGATGCAGCCGGTGACGCCGAGCTCGCGCAGGCGGTCGATCCGGACCGCGTCGTCGACGGTCCAGACGTAGATCTCCCCGCCCGCGTCGAGCACGGCGCGCACGAGCGCGGGCGTGACGACGTGGTAGTTGGCCATGATCGCGTCGACGCGCCCGGAGCGGATCGCCCTGGCCACCCGGCGCGGGAGCGTGCGGCGGATGACCTGGAGCATCCCGTAGGCGGGGACCTTGGTGAGGATGCTCTTGAACGGGTCGCGCTTGACCTTCGGCACCGACCAGCCGAGCTTCACCGCCGGGTCGAGCGCGCGGATCGCGCGCAGCGACTCCTCCTCCATCGTCGAGATGAGGACGCGCTCGATCAGCCCCGCCTCGCGCAGCGCGGCGACCACTCGCTCCTCGTAGCCGGGCAGCTTGAGGTCGACGTCGAGCTCGACGCCCGCGTACGCCTCGCCGCGGAAGAGCGCGAGCCCGTCGGCCAGGGTGAGGGCATGGTCACGCCGGCGCTCGAGGTCCGCGTAGTCGTGGGCCAGGAACAGCCCGCCGCTGCCGTCCACGCTCTCGGAGAGGACGTCGAACTCGATCATGTCGACCTCGGCGGCGAGCGCGGCCTCGAACGAGGCGACGGTGTTGCCCGGCGCGATGAGGTCGGCGCCCTTGTGGCCGACGCGCCTCACGTCTGGCACCCCTCGCACCAGAAGGTCTTGCGGTTGTCGTCCCACTGCCCGCGCACGCGGATGCGCGCGCCGCAGCGCGGGCACGGCTGCCCCTTCCTGCCGTAGATGTTGCGGTAGGCGTCCTGCATCCCGTGCTCGGCCGACTCCTGCATCAACGGGCGGACGGAGCGGACGATGCGCAGCGCCTCCTCGTCGGTGACGTCCTTCGTCGCCCGCCACGGGTCGATGCCCGCCGCGAAGCAGCCCTCCACCTTCCACAGGTTGCCGATGCCGGCGAGCGTGCGCTGGTCGAGCAGCGCGTCGCCGATCGGCCGCGTGGGGTCGTCCATCCGCAGGCGGCGCAGGAACTCGTCCTCGTCGAAGTCCGGCTTGACGATGTCGGGCCCCAGCCCCGCGATGCGCTGGTCGAAGCGCGTGCGCGAGTCGGTCATCAGCTCGAGCACGGGGCCGTCGAACTGCACCACGTCCTCGTCGCCGTGGCGCAGGACGAGCCACGCGCGCCGCGGCGAGCGGCCCCAGCGCCGGCCGCGCTCGTAGGTGCCCCACGCGCCCGTCATGCGCAGGTGCGAGTGGATCGTCAGGTTGCCCTCGAAGCGCAGGAACAGGTGCTTGCCGTGGGCGTCGACGGAGCGCACGACGCGCCCGGCCAGCCGCTCGGGCCAGCGGTCGCGCCCGAAGCGCGGGTGCGGCGTGGCGATCTCGTCGGGCACGTGGCCCTCGAGGATCGGCCGGATGCGGTTGGCCGCGTAGTGGATCGTGTCGCCCTCGGGCATGTGTCGTTCCCCCCGAGGAGGGTACGTCCGGCGCATGCGAGTGGCCGAAGGCGTCGAGCAGTTCACGAACGAGGGTCTCGTCAACTGGTTCGTGGTCGAGACCGACGAGGGGCCCGTCGCCGTCGACGCCGGGTTCCCGACGGCGTGGAAGGACATCGAGCATCGCGCCGGCGAGCTGCGGGCGATCGTCGTCACCCACGGCCACGCCGACCACGTGGGGTTCGCGCCGATCGCCGAGCGCGAGCACGGGATCCCCGTCTACGTGCCCGAGCGCGACGAGAAGCTCGTCCGCAGCCCGCTGCCCTACGCCAAGTCCGAGCGCCTGCCGCTCCTCTACCTGCACCACGCCGCGACGCGCCGGGTCTACTGGCGCGCCATACGAGCGATCGGGATCGCCGGCCAGACGGTCAAGAGCCCCCGCACCTACCGCGACGGCGACGAGCTGCCCGGCGGCCTGCGCGCGGTCTTCACCCCCGGCCACACGAAGGGCCACATGGCGCTGCACCTGCCCGACCGCGACCTCGTCTTCGCCGGCGACGCGATCGTCACGTGGGACATCTACACCGACCGCCGCGGCCCCCGGCTCATCGCGCGGGCGGCGACCTGGAGCAGCGAGGAGAACCTGCGCTCGCTCGACCGCATCGCCGAGACCGGCGCCGGCACGCTGGTCTGCGGCCACGGCGACCCGTGGCGCGAGGGCGCGGCCGCCGCGGCCGGGGCGGCGCGGGAGGCCGGAGCCGCGTAGCCTCGCGCCCGTGAGAACGGATCTCGCGGGCATCGTCGGCGACGAGCACGTCCTCGACCCGGTCGCGCCGTACCTCGCCGACGCGAGCGTCGCCTCGGGCGTGCGGGGGCGGGCCGACCTCGTCGTCCGGCCGGGCAGCGCCGAGCAGGTCGCCGCGGTCGTCGCCTGGTGCTACGAGCGCGACGTGGCCGTCGTGCCGCGCGGGGGCGGGACCGGCTACGCGGGCGGGGCGGTGCCGCTCGACGGCGGCGTCGTGCTCGCGCTCGACCGGCTGCGCGCCATCCGCTCCTTCGACCCGCTGCTGTGGCGGATGGAGGCCGAGGCCGGCGTGACGACGGCGACCGTCGCGCGGCTGGCGCGCGAGAACGGGCTGCTCTACCCGCCCGACCCCGGGGCCGCGGAGTCCTCGCAGATCGGCGGCAACGCGGCGACGAACGCCGGCGGCCCGCACACGTTCAAGTACGGCGTCACCGGCGCGTGGGTGACCGGCGTCGAGGCGGTCGTCGCGCCCGGCGAGCTCGTGCGGCTCGGCGGCCCGGTGCGCAAGGACGTCGCCGGCTACGACCTGCGCTCGCTGCTGATCGGCTCGGAGGGGACGCTCGGCGTGATCACGGCGCTGTGGCTGCGCTTCGTCCCGGCGCCCGAGCTGGCGCTGCCGGTCGCGGCGGCCTTCGCCGATGCCCGCGAAGGAGCGGCGGCGATCGAGGCGGTGCTCGGCAGCGGCGTCGTGCCGGCGGCGATCGAGTACCTCGACGCGGGCACCGTCGACGCGGCGGCGGCGACGTTCCCGGCGCCGCTGTCGGAGGACCGGCGCTTCCTCCTGCTGCTCGAGGTGGACGGGACCGAGGGCGAGGCGCGCGCGGCGGCGGCCGAGGTGCGCGAGGCGCTCGGCGACGCCGTGGTCCACGCGCCCGTGAGCCCGGCCGACGTGCGCGCGTTCTGGGAGTGGCGCGGCGCGGTCTCGCACGCGGTCACCGCGAAGCGCGGCGGCAAGCTCTCGGAGGACGTCGCGGTGCCCGTCGACCGGCTGGCCGAGGCGATCGAGGAGACCGTGGCGATCGGCGAGCGGCACGGGCTCGAGGCGTGCTCGTGGGGCCACGCCGGGGATGGCAACCTGCACTCGACCTTCCTGCTGTCGCCGGGCGACGAGGCGCAGCGCGAGCGCGCCGACGCCGCGGCGCAGGACCTCTTCGCGATGGCGATCCGCCTGGGCGGCACGGTCAGCGGCGAGCACGGCCTCGGCGTGCTCAAGAACGGCCAGCTGCGGCGCCAGTGGTCGCCGGCGGCGGTGGCCCTGCACCGGTCGGTGAAGGCGGCGCTGGATCCGAAGGGCCTGCTGAACCCCGGGAAGAAGCTCCCGTGACGAGGGCGATCCCGGCGAGCACCACCGCGGCGCCCGCGAGCATCCCGACGGTGATCTCGTCGCCGCGGAACAGCGCGGCCCAGAGCACGCCGAACACCGGCACGAGGTAGGTGACGGTCATCGCGCTCGTCGCGCCGACCTCGGCGATCAGCCGGAAGTAGATGAGGTAGCCGACGCCGCTCGCCCCGACGGCCAGCGCGACGATCGCCGCGAGCTGGCCGGCGTCCGGCGCGGCGTTGGGCGGGTCGGCGAGCAGCAGCGGCGTCAGCAGCGCGCCGGCGGCGAGCTGCTGCACGGCGGCCGCCGCGGCGGGCGACACGCCGGCGAAGTGGCGCTTGTGCAGGTGGCCGCCCGCCGCGTAGCAGGCGGCGGCGGCGGTCGAGGCGGCGGCGGCGAGCAGCGTGCCGGCGTCGAGGTCGACGGGCGCGAGGCCGACGACGAGGGTGACCCCGAGCAGGCCCAGCCCGAGCCCGGCTCCCGCCCGGCGGGTCAGCGGCTGGGCGAGCCACAGCGCGGCGAACACGGCGCTGAACAGCGGCGCCGTCGCGTTGATGATGGCGGCCAGCGACGGCGGGATGGTGAGCTGCGCCGCGGAGATCAGTGCGAACGGGGCGGCGACGTTGACCGCGCCGACGAGCAGGACGACCGGCAGCGCCACGCCCGTGCGCAGCGCCTGGCGCGTGACGACGGCGTAGACGGCGAGGACGAGCGAGGCGAGCAGCGCGCGCGAGTCGGCCATGCCGATCGCGCCCATGGCCGGCACCGCGATGTCGATGAAGATGAACGACGCGCCCCAGAGGGCGGCGAGGGCGACGAGCGCGGTGGTCTGGCGGGGGGTCAAAGGCTCGCGACCAGCTCCCGGTCGTGCGCGTAGCTGAGGACGCCCGCGGCGTCGGCCACCTCGACCCACCGCACCTCGTCGACCTCGTCGTCGGGCGCGAACCCCTCGTCCTCGGCGACCTCCATGACCCAGTAGCGCACGAGCTTCGGCTTGCCCCTGACGCTGTAGCGGACCTCCTCGAGCTCGCGGCCGAGGCGGCAGCGCAGGCCCGTCTCCTCCCACACCTCGCGGACCGCGGCCTCCTCGAAGGACTCGCCGGGATCGAGCTTGCCCTTCGGCAGGCTCCAGTCGTCGTAGCGGGCGCGGTGGACCACGCAGACCCTGCCATCGCGGAGGACGACACCGCCGGCGGCGTGCACTTCGTCGGGCATCGGGGCAGGCTACCCGCCGTGACCACCGCCTCCGCCGTCCCCGCCACCCGCGACGAGCTCGAGGGCGACGAGGCGCTCGAGACGCTGCGCAGCGTCGGCCGCCGCCGGCTGCTCGCCGACAGCGTCGACCGCTTCCGCGCCGCCGACGCCTTCAGCCACTCGCGGGCGCTGGCCTTCCAGTTCACGCTCACGCTGCTGCCGGCGCTGATCGCGCTGGTCGGGCTGGCCGCCGCGCTCGACCAGGAGTCGGTGACGCGCACGATCCGCGGCACCATCGAGGCGCTGGCGCCCGGCGCCGCCGGCGAGATCCTCACCGACGCGCTGCGCCAGGGGCGGACGGCCGCGTCGCAGGAGAACGGCGAGACCGCGCTCGTGGCCGGCGGCGTGGCCGCGCTGATCGCGGGCACGACCGCGATGGCGCAGATCGAGCGCGGGGTCAACCGCCTCTACGGCGTCGAGCGCGACCGGCCGTTCCTGCGCAAGTACCTCAACGCCCTCGTCCTCGCCCTGACCGCGGGCCTGCTCGCGCTGCTGTCGGTGATCCTCCTCGTCGGCGGCAGCGCGCTGCGCGACGCCGCGGGGTGGAGCGACGGCTTCGACACCTTCTGGCGCGTCGCCCGCTGGCCGCTCGGGCTCGCCTTCGCCGTGACCGCGGTGGCGCTGCTGTTCGAGCGCGCGCCGCGCCGCCGGCAGCCCGAGCCGTCGTGGCTCGCCTTCGGCGCGGGCGCGTCGACCGCGCTGTGGCTGCTCTTCATGGGCGTCCTCGCGATCTACCTCGAGGCGACGGACTCCTTCGGCGCGACGTACGGCCCCATCGCCGGGACGATCGGCGTGCTGCTGTGGACGTTCCTCAGCTCCGTGGCGCTGTTCGCCGGGGTCGCGCTCGCCGCGCAGCTCGAGGCGGTCCGCGCCGGCGTCGCGTCGCCGCGCGTCGACCGCGAGGAGAACGTGTAGCCGATGGACGCCCCGCGCATCACCATCGACCACGCCGCCGCGACGGTCGCGATCGGCGACGAGGTCTTCGGCTTCGACTCGCCGGAGGCCTTCCACGCCGTGGCGGAGGCGTGGCTGCGGATCGGATGGGACCAGAAGTACGTCTACGGCTTCACGTGGCTCGGGCGCCCGGTCATCCAGCTGCCGGAGGACCTCGTCCGCGTCCAGGAGGCGATCGCCGCCGTGCGCCCGGACGTCATCGTGGAGACCGGCGTCGCGCACGGCGGCTCGCTCGTCTTCTCGGCGACGCTGTGCCGCGCGCTCGGCAAGGGGCGCGTCGTCGGGGTCGACGTCGAGATCCGCCCGCACAACCGCCGGGCGATCGAGGAGCACCCGCTCTTCGACCTGATCACGCTCATCGAGGGCGACTCGGCCGACCCCGCGATCGTCGCGGCGGTCCACGAGCAGGTGCGCCCGGGCGAGACGGCGATGGTCATCCTCGATTCCGGCCACAGCCGCGACCACGTGCTCGCCGAGCTGCGCGCCTACGCCGACCTCGTCACGCCGG
>DASVRH010000363.1:0-2206 GCA_036388715.1 Solirubrobacteraceae bacterium
GGCGCGGTTGGGCATCCAGCCCTGGGCGGCGAGCTGGCGCATGCCGGCGTCGACGAAGGGAAAGCCGGTGCGGCCCTCCTTCCAGGCCTGGAGGCGGTCGGGGTGGTCCTCGTACTCGAGGTCGCGCATGCGCGCCTGCTGCTCGGTGCCGACGTTCGCGGGGTGCGTGAGGAGCGTCTGCGCGTAGAAGTCGCGCCACGCCAGCTCGCGCGCCCACGCCCGCGCACCCTTGCCGCCGTGCGCGTGCGCCCGCGCCTCGCACTCGCGCGGGGACAGGCAGCCCCAGCGCAGGTAGGGCGACAGGACCGAGCTGCGCAGCCCCTGCCGGTAGTCGTCCAGCGGCCCGGAGAACCACTCGTCCAGCGCCTTGCGCCCCGCGGCCTCGCCGGGCGCGCGGATCGGATCGGGGACAGACCCCCGATACTCATCAGTACCGGGGGACAGACCCCCGATACTCATACGTGTCGGGGGACAGACCCCCATCCCCGCGGGGACAGACCCGGCGGGGACAGACCCGGGCGCCGGGAGGGGGTCGCGGCGGGGTTGTCTCTCCCACGCCCGGAAGTACGGCGAGAAGACCTGCTGTGTCCCCGGGGCCGTCACGTCGTCGACGACGTAGGTGCCGCCGAGCGGGCGCGCCTCGACGCCTCCCTCGCGCAGCGCGTCGGTCACGCGGGCGTCGCGGCGGCGCGCGTAGGGCGAGACGTCCGCGCTCCAGAGCACGGCCGAGGCGCCGGTGGCGCGCGCCAGCTCCGGCAGCTCGCGCTCGGGCCGGCCGCGCAGGACGACCAGGCCGCCGCCGCCGCGCGCGCGCAGCGCCGCGTCCAGCTCCTCGAGGCAGGCGAGCATGAACCGCACGCGCGTGGGCGACGAGTAGCGGCCCTCGAGCAGCGCGTCGTCGAGCACGAACGCGCACGTCACGCGCTCGAACCGCTCGACCGCCGCGTGGAGCGCCGGGTGGTCGTGCAGGCGCAGGTCGCGCCGGAACCAGACGATGGCCGAAGACGCCACGTCTCGGATACGGCCCAGGGGCGGATCTAGACTGCCGTCAATGACCGAGCGGCTGCCGTTGTTCCCGCTGGGCATCGTGGCGCTCCCCGGCGAGCTCGTCCCGCTCCACGTCTTCGAGGAGCGCTACAAGACGATGATCGGCGAGTGCCTGGAGCAGGACTCCGAGTTCGGGATCGTCTGGCTCTCCGACGACGGGCTGAAGACGACGGGCTGCGCGTGCGTCGTGGCGCAGGTGCTCGAGCGGATGGACGACGGCCGGATGAACATCGTCTGCCGCGGCACGCGCCCGTTCCGGCTGGTCGAGCGCGTCGAGGACCTCCCCTATCCCGCGGGGGTCGTCGAGTGGCTCGAGGACAAGGCCGAGGAGGCCGACGAGCCGACGCTCGAGACCGCGCGCGACGCCTACAACGACCTGGTCGAGGAGGCGACCGACGAGCCCGCCGAGCCCGAGCGCCTCGCCGAGATGACCGCGTACGACATGGCGGCCACGGTGGACTTCGGGCTCGAGGCCAAGCAGGGCCTGCTCGACCTGCGCTCGGAGAACGCGAGGCTGCGGCTCGTCACCCGGCTGTTCCGCGCCGCCATCAAGCGGCTGGACTTCATCGAGCGCGCACAGGCTCGGGCACGCTCGAACGGGAAGGTCCGGTTCGGGTAGCCCGGCGGCGGCGCGGCAGCCGGCCGTCGGCCGCCATCCACGACCCGGCGAGGATCAGCACGAGCCCCGCCGCGGTGCCGAGGCCGAAGGACTCGTCGAGCAGCGTCACGCCGTAGATCACGCTGAACACCGGCGCGATGTAGGCGACGATCGACGCGCGGCTCGGCCCGACGTCGGCGTTGAGGACGTAGAAGATGAGAAAGGCCACGCCGGTGCCGCCCGCGCCGAGCACGAAGAGGGCGGCGAGGGTGCCGAGGGAGGGCACGCTCGACGGCGCCGTGAAGGGCGCGAGCGGCGCCAGCGAGATCGCGCCGAGGCCGATGATCGACGCCGCGATGCCGATCGGCTGCATGTCGCCGAGCCGCCGCTTCGACAGCGTCGCCCCGACGGCGTAGCCGAAGCCTGCGAGCAGGATCCCGAGACCGGCCAGCAGCGTCGCCGTCGTGCCGCTCAGGTCGACGCCGAACAGCAGGGCGATGCCGAGCATCCCGACCGCGACGCCGGCGATGCCGACCGGGCCGAGCCGGTCGTCGTGCGCGT
>DASVRH010000364.1:0-6546 GCA_036388715.1 Solirubrobacteraceae bacterium
AGCGCCAGTCGGTCACGCACAAGTTCTCGATCGCGGGACACGAGGGCTACATCACCGCGGGCACGTACGAGGACGGGACGCTGGGCGAGATCTTCCTGACCGACTTCGGGAAGGAGGGCTCGACGATGCGCGGCATGATGAACTCGTTCGCGACCGCCATCTCGATCGCGCTGCAGTACGGCGTGCCGCTCGAGATGCTCGTGCGCAAGTTCGCGCTGATGCGCTTCGAGCCCGAGGGCCCGACGGAGAACCCGGAGATCCCCGTCGCGCGGTCGATGCCGGACTACATCATGCGCTGGCTCGCCCTGAAGTTCCTCGACGACGAGACGCGAGCCGAGCTCGACCTCCCGGACCTCGGCGCCACCGACTTCGACGCCTGACGCTCGCGCCTCCTCGGCGCGACGTGCGAGGATGCCGCGCCTTGTCGACAATCAGCGCACCATGAGCGGCTCAGAACGGCTGCGTGCCGGGCGGGTCGCCGATCCGGTCCACGGCTACGTCACCCTCACACCGATCGAGCGGGTGCTCATCGACACGCCGGTCGCGCAGCGGCTGCGGTACGTATCGCAGTCCGGGCTGGCCCACCTGGTCTTCCCCGAGGTCCGGACGTCGCGATTCAGCCACAGCCTCGGTGCCATGCACCTCGCGTCGCGCTTCCTCTCCGCCTCGCTCGAGAACGCCGACGAGTCGACGCGCGACGCGCTCACCTCCGCCCTCCAGGCGATCGTCAGGGAGGTGGAGAGCGTTGCCGACGTCCGGCAGTTCCGGGACGTCCTGCGCCATGGCCTCGCCACGCCGGCCGTCGTGCCCGAGCAGGAGCAGCCGTGGGTGATGATCGTCGAGCAGGGGCTGCGCCTCGCCGCGCTGTTCCACGACATAGGGCACCTGCCGCTGAGCCATGACTTCGAGTACGCGCTGCGCGAGCTGGCGGCAGAAGGCGGCGGAGCGCGCACCGCGGAGCTCGAGGCTCTGGTGCGACAGCACCCGGGTGGCGAGAAGCTGCACGAGCGGATCGGCCACGCGGTCGGCCAGCTGCTGCTTCGCAGCGTCTTCTCGCAGCTGGAGGCCGACACGCAGACGGCGGCGCGGGTCACCTTCGGTGTCGCCGCGATGATCCTCCAGACCGCCACCTGGGACGCGGGGGATCCGATCCCGGCCGAAGGTGGGCCGAGGACTCCCTCGGCAGAGGCCGCGCTGCGATGGCTTCGCTCCCTCATCGCGGGCGAGCTCGACGTCGACCGCTGCGACTACGTCCTTCGCGACGCGAGGAACTACGGCTTCGAGTTCGCCATCTACGACCTCACGCGGCTCGCCGACAACCTGACCGTCGTCCAGGACGGCTCCGACCCGCCGCGGTTCATCGAGGCGGTGCTGCCGCGCGGCCAGAGCGCCGTCGAGACCCTGCTCGTGGCACGGTCGCGGATGTACCAGTACGGCGTCCGGCATCACAAGGTCGCCCAGATCGGGGCGGCGCTCCGCTACGAGATCGTGGAGATGCTGCGGCCGGCGCTCCTCGACACCGGACGGCAGCGGGGCGGGGCCGGGCTGGCCGACTTCGTCGACGACGTCGCGGCCGTGCTCGCCGCCGATCCCGGCCACCTCGGGGCCGACCAGGCGGGGGAGCTTCTGGCGCGCTTCGCGACTTATGACGACGTGTGGTGGATGGAGCGCATGCGGGCGGAGGCGGCGGAGCGGCCCGACGACGAGTGGCTCCAGCTGGTGTGCTGGCGGGCGAAGGGGCCGAAAAGCCTCTGGAAGCGGGTGTTCGACTTCCCCGGGGGCCCCGAGCGGCTCTACGAGTGGAACCAACGTCTTCCGGAGATTGGCTCGCAAACTGCGGGGCTGTTCGAGGAATCCATCCGGCAGCTGCGGCAAGATCGCGTCCTTGTCACGCGCCAGCCGTTTGAGCCCTGGAAGCCCGACGACGCGGATCCGCCCGAGTCGCGGCTGCAGTTCTTCATCGACGGGGACCTGGTGCCCGTGACGCGGGTGTCGAGTCTTGTCGCCGCCCTGCGGGACGTCTGGATGCACGACGTCCAGGTACAGGCGTTCGCACCCAACGCGGAGTCCGCCATCACGGCCGAAGAGGTCGTCGAGAAACTGACCTTTACGGAGGACCGATGAGCGAGTTCACGCTCGAGACGCTGTTCCGCGATGCCGCGCTCGACGGCAAGTGGTTCGAGAGCAAGCAGCAACTCGAGGAGACGTTCGTCGAGGTCTTCAATCGCCACATCAGCGAGATGCCGCCGAGCTACAGCTACGGGGCCGTCCTCGCGTGGGCGCAGAGGCAGGGGTGGCTGGTGCGCAACGGCAAGGGCGGCGTGACCGTCGACGTCGACGCCGTGCCTCAGCCCGCCGACGCCGCCTAGCGGCGCTAGACGGCGACGCCGAGAGGCGCGCGGCGGGCGGCCAGCTCCAGCGCGGCCACGAGCTCGTCGAGCGACGTGCAGATCCGGCCGCCGGACTGCTCGATGAAGCCCTCGACCTGGAGGTTGACGACGACGCCGGCCTCGCCGGCCTCCCGGAAGTCGGTCCGCAGCCCGAAGCACGTGAGGTCGAGCGCGGCGCCGTACCCGATCTCGGCGACGGTGCCGGCATCGGGCTCCTGACCCTCGAGGTACGCCGCGAGCATGGTGCACGACCGGATCGCGACGGCGTTGCGGCGCGCGATCTCGAGCGACATCTCGCGGTGCCGGCCGGCCGCGTGCGCCTCCGCCACCTCGTCGTCGGTCGTGAGCGTCCACGGGTCGACGGGGTCGACGACGCCGCTCAGCGCCGGGAGGTAGACCTCGCGGTAGTAGTGGCGACCGCCCTCGCTGAATCCCAGCGGGCTCGCGACGTAGCAACGGGGAAGAGACACGCGCGCAACGTCCCACGCGAGGCGGACGGAAAAGTGATGCGGATCGCAAGGGAAGCGATCGCTGATCGCGAAAGGACCGCACACGGTGCCACCCTGGGGGTTCGATCGCAACGCCGCCACCCGCGAGCTCCAGCTCGCGTCGCTGCCCGACATCCAGGGGTCGATCCAGGCGAACGACAACAAGAGCGCCGCCGCGCTCGTCGTCCACGGCCTGCTCTTCGCCGGCGTGCTCTCGGTCGCCGCCAACCTCCACGAGGTCTTCGACGCGGCGATGCTCGGAGCGAAGATCGCCGGCGGCGCGCTGCTCGCGGGCGCCGCCTGCGCCTTCGCGATCTCCGTGGTCAAGCTGATCAACGCGGCTCGCCCGCACGACCCGAAGTCGACGCGCGACCCCATCGTCGACCGCTACAAGGGCGCCTTCTTCCCCCCGGCCGACCCGAAGCGCAAGCCGCCGGGCGGCCACACCGGCCTCGACGACCAGCTCAAGCGTCTCGCGGGGCTGAGGACCGAGGCCGACTTCGAGATCGAGTACGCCGCCGAGCAGCTCAAGCTCGCCGACATCCGCGCGACGCAGGCGCACGACGCGAAGATGGGCTTCCGCTGGCTGAAGGTCGAGCTCGTCTGCGTCGGGCTCTTCCTCCTCCTCGTGACCCTCGTCTCGGTCGGCACGACCCACCTCGCGGAGGCGCACGACGAGGACGTGCGGCTGCGGCTCGTGGTCACGCAGGGCGGCGAGCCGATCGCCGCCGATGCGGGCGGCGTGATCCGGGTGGCCGGGCGCGAGCCGGTCGACGTCGTCGCGGAGGGCCGCCACGGCGACCTGACCCGCGTCGAGCTGGTCACGAGCGGCGCCGCGCAGTGCGTGCCCCGCCGCGGCGCGCGGAGGGCGGCGCCGCTGCTCGCGCAGGACGTCGACGAGGCGCGCGAGGACCGCGAGCGCGACGAGGGCTCGGACGACGCGCTGCGGGTCGCGCAGACCATCGCCCCGCCGCGCTGCGGCGGGCGGCGGGTCCGGTTGTGGGCGAGCGTGCGCGCGACGTCGGAGGGCGGATCCTCGACGACGACGCGCCAGCTCGTCCTGCGCGCGCCCTGACCGCCGTCGCGTCTGCGACCATCGCGCGGTGTCCTTCGCCGACCGGGCCCGGAGCTACGTCGAGGAGCGGCTACCGCAGGTCGAGCCGCACAGCGCCGAGGAGATGTTCCTGCGCCTGCTCGAGCACGGCGCGGAGGCGCGGGCCGCGGGCAACTACGGCATCGCGGCGGCGTACGTCGTGCGCGCCCACGGCACGGAGCTCGTCTGCTTCGGCGAGAACAGCGTCTTCAGCGAGTGCGATCCGGCCGGGCACGCGGAGATGAACTCGCTCCGCCTGGCGCGGCGCCTGGCGACCGCCGACGACGGGGATCGCGAGCGGCTGCTCGACGACCCGCGCTGCACGCTGGTGCGCGCGGCGCCGCACGACGGCTTCGAGACCCTGCTCTACAGCACGCTGGAACCGTGCCCGATGTGCACCGTCGGGATCATCAACGCAGGGGTGGAGCGGGTGTTCGTCGCCCAGGCCGACCCGCCGGCGGGAGCGCTGATGCACCTGGACGCCCTGCCGCCGATCTGGAGCGACTTCGCGCGGCTCCGCGGCCTCCGGGTGACCGCGGTCAGCGAGGATCCGAACGGCCCGGCGCGCGTGCCGAAGAAGCTGGTGGACCTGCTCAACCGGCTCTTCCTCGACGGCAAGGACGTGCTCGACCGCCGGCTGAACGCGGAGCCCGCCCTGCCGGTGGACCGCCTCGGATCCGTCGCGCACGCCTGGCGGCGCGCGCACCGGCCGCTGCACTGACGACTACCCGCAGGTTTCAGCGAACGCGTGCGTTCAGAGGTGCATGCGCTCATACGTCGCGGGCCTCGGACTGGCCCTCGTCCTCGCCGCCGCCACCCCGGCCGCGGCACAGGACGTGACCTTCCCCATCATCGGTACGGAGACCAAGCGGGGCTCCGGGACGACCACGGCACTGCCGGCTCAGCAGCCGAGCGTCAAGGCGCTCGACGCCGCCTTCGCGGACTGGTCGGGCACGGCGACCGGCTTCGGCGGCAGCCTCGTCCGCTCGCACGGCGAGCTGATCTACACCGACCACCTCTTCGACGCCTACGGCGCCGACGACGGCGGCGACGTGGAGCGCCTGAACACCTTTGGCCCTGCGCACGACGCGATCCCCGAGACCTACCGGATCGAGGCGCTCGCCCAGCAGGACCCGGCCGGCGAGTTCGGCGTCCCCGCGCCCGAGGAGCTCCGCTACTCGACGAACTACGGCGACCTCGAGCACGAGGACGTCGCGGACCTCAGCGAGGTCCGCGTGGCGGTCCAGGGCACCGACCTCTGGCTGCTGGCCCGCACGACGACGATGCGCAGCGCGAGCGACACCGCGCTGCTGGTCCTCGTCGACAACGGCGGCCCCGAGGCGACGACGCCGCGCCAGGTCCCGTTCGGCAGCGGCCTCACCACCACGCGCGCCGAGCGCGCCGTCCTGCTCGCGGGCAACCGCGGGTGGATCGCGGACCTGACGACCGGCGCCGTCCGCGCGATGCCGAGCGGGCGCGTCGCCACGCGGCCCGACGGCTACGAGAACGCGATCGAGGCCTACGCCGCCCTCGGCCGCGCGCAGAGCATCGCCGTCGCGGCCGGCCGCCAGAACGCGGCGGGCGACGGCCTGGCCAACGTGGCCAACGTCGCGTTCCGCACCGAGGAGCCCGTCCGCGAGTGGTTCGACAAGCAGCAGGCGCTCGCGCTCCACGCGGGCACGATCGACCCGTTCTTCGCCGCCCTCGACGCGCCCGCGCTCGCCGCGGGCCAGACAGAGCGCTGGGAGCCCGGCCCCGGCTACCACGAGCGCGTCTTCCGCTCCACCGAGGCGATCTCGAGCGAGGACGGCGAGAACGGCGTCCTGCAGCACTACGGCCTCTACCTGCCCGACGGCTACGACGAGAACACGCCCACCGCGCTCCAGCTCTGGCTGCACTGGCGCGGCGGGACCGCGCACTCCGCCGGCGCCGCGATCCCCGGCATGTTCCGCGACCTCGGCGACGAGCAGGACTCCGTCGTCGTCTCGCCGCGTGGCCGCGGCTCGTCGAGCTGGTACGTCGGCAAGGGCATGGTCGACGTCGAGCAGGTGTGGGCTGATGTCCACGACCTCGTCGACGTCGACGCGAGCCGCCGCTACGTCTCCGGCCACTCGATGGGCGGCTGGGGCTCGTTCCTCATGACCATCACGCACCCGGACTGGTTCGCCGCCGCGCTGCCCGCGTCGCCGCCGGTCACGCAGGGCGCGTGGACGGGCCTCGACTTCCCCGGCTGCGACCAGATGAAGTTCGACGAGTACACGCCGTGCTACGTCGAGGCCAACAACGGCGACGCCCGCGCCCAGCACACGCGGCGCCTGCTCGAGAACCTGCGCAACACGCCGGTCGCGATCCAGACGGGGATCGAGGACGAGCTCGTGCCGTTCAGCGGCGTCGCCCGGCAGTCCGAGCGCCTCGTGCAGCTCGGCTACCGCCACCGCCTCTACGGCTACGCGACACAGGAGCACTACGGCCCGCCGGTGTGGGACCAGTGGGGCGAGGGCGGCCGCTACATGCACCAGTTCCGCCGCCCGTCGCAGCCGGCCCGGATCACGCACGTGCGCGACATGCCCTTCGA
>DASVRH010000365.1:0-7983 GCA_036388715.1 Solirubrobacteraceae bacterium
CGAGCAGCTCCGCGGGGTCGTGCTGGTCGGGATCGCCGATGAACCCGGCCTTGACCAGCTCGGCGACGAGCCGGTCGCCGTCCTTCTCGACGCCGGCGCGGCCGATGGCCAGCTCGCTCTCGGCGACCTCCTTCGGGATGCGCTTGAAGAGGCCGAAGTCGATGAAGGCCATCCGGCCGTCGTCGAGCAGCAGCGAGTTGCCCGGGTGCGGATCGCCGCTGAACTGCCGGTGGCGGTACATCGAGCCGAAGTAGAAGCGGTAGATGATCTCGCCGAGCCGGTCGCGCTCTTCCTGCGGCAGCTGCTTGAGCTCCTCGAACCCGCGGCCGTCGACGAACTCGCTCACGACGACCTTCTCGTGCGAGAGCGACGTGATGACGTCGGGGATGTAGATGAACGGGTGGCCGCGGAAGATGCGCGCGAGCGTCTTCTGGTTGGACGCCTCGAGCTCGTAGTCGAGCTCCTCGTGGATGCGCTCGCGGATCTCGTCGGCCATCGCCTTGACGTCGAGGCCCGGGAACACGCTCTTCAGCAGGCGCATGATCACGCCCAGGTTCTGCATGTCGGCGCGGACCGCGGCCGCGACGCCCGGGTACTGGACCTTGACCGCGACGTGGCGCCCGTCGTCGAGCGTCGCCTTGTAGACCTGGCCGATCGACGCCGCAGCGATCGGCACCGGGTCGAACGTCGCGAAGACCTCGTCGAGCTTGTCGCCGTACTCGCTCTCGAGCACCCGCTTCATGTCCTTGAAGGACACCTTCGGCGCGGCGTCGCGCAGCTCGGCGAGCTTGCGCTGGAACTCCTCGCGGTACTCCTCGGGGACCAGGCCGACGTCGAGGAACGACATCACCTGCCCGATCTTCATCGCGGCGCCCTTCATCGTCCCCAGCACCGCGACGATCTGCTCGGCCGCCTCGATCTGCCGGCGCTCGAGCGCCGCCGTCCCCTTCTCCTCCGAGCGCGCGACGTTCGCGGCACGCGTGCCGATCTGCTTGGCGGCCTGGCCCGCGGCGAGCTTCCCGACGGTCGACAGCCGCCGGATGCGGGAGGTCGGGATGGGGTCCTTCTCGCGCGCCACCGGGGCGCGGATGCTACGCGGTGCGCTCGACCTGGGAGCCGGGCACGATGTCGTCGCTGCCGTCCGGCCAGCGGACCCACGCCTTGTGCCCGCCGTCGTAGTCGGGGCCGAAGAGGACGAGCGTCGCCTCCTGGTCGCCGAACACCCTGCACGGCTCGCTGCCCTCGGCGTCGAGCCCGCGCCAGATGCGAATGAACGGGTTCGTCTCCCACTCCTCGCCGATCGTCGTCGGGTCGGTGTGGCCGGGGCGGACCTGCAGCTCGTGGTCGAGCCCCATCAGGCCGTCCATGATCGAGGTCTTGAGGTCGGCGTAGCTCGTCGACTCCGGCGCGCGGACGCCGCCGACCGAGCCCTTGAAGAGCGTGTCGCCGGTGAACACGTCGCCGTCGGCGACGAAGGCGACCATCCCCTTCGTGTGCCCCGGCGTGTGGAGCGTCTCGACCGTCAGCCCGCCCGCCTGGATCGGCTGCCCGGCCTCGATCGTGCCGGTGACGCCCTCGACGAGGTCGGCCTCGGACGGGTGGATCAGCACCTCGATCGCCGGGTGCGCCTCCTTGATCTTCGGCAGCTCGACGACGTGGTCGTGGTGGTGGTGCGTGAGGAGCACGTGCGAGGGGACGATCCGGTGGCGCTCCGCCGCCTCGAGCAGCGGCTCGATCGGCCCGCCGGCGTCGACGAAGAAGGCGTGCCCCTTCCCGTCCCCCACCAGGTACGTGTTGGACAGGAAGTCGTCGGTCATGCAGCGCTTCAGGATCACGATCGGCGATCCTAGTCACGTCATGGAGCTCATTCACACCTGTTACCGGATCGGCGACATCGATCGCAGCGTCGCCTTCTACTCCGCCCTCGGCTTCGAGGAGGTCGGCCGCATGCCGATCCGCGACGAGGCGATCAACGTGTTCATGGGGCTTCCCGGGGACGGGGCGCGCCTCGAGCTGACCTACAACCACGGCGTCGACTCCTACGAGCTCGGCACCGGCTACAACCACATCGCCGTGACCGTCGACGACCTCGACGGGAAACTTGGCGCGTTGGCCCAACAGGGCATCGAGCCCGAGAAGCCGCCGTACCAGGTGCGCGAGGGCGGCTCGCGGATCTGCTTCGTCCGCGACCCCGACGGCTACCGGATCGAGCTGATCGAGAAGGGCTAGCGGCGCAACGATGGGGTTCAAGACGAAGCAGGGCATGTGGTGCGAGTACTGCCAGAAGCCGGTCGCGGGGCAGAAGGGCACCCACCGCGCGCGGGGAGCGGCGGTCGCGGTGACCGCGCCTCTGACCGGCGGCTTGTCGCTGCTGGGCGCGAAGTCCGAGGCGTACCACTGCCCCACCTGCGGGCAGCCGGTCCGGAAGGCGGCGAAGCTCGACCTCGAGCGACATGCGGCCGGGATCCCGGCGGGCGCAGCACCGCCGGATCAGGCCGTCGAACTCGTGCCCGGCACCGCCACCGTCCGTGTCCAACCCCACCCCGGCAAGCTGAAGGGCTTCAAGGCCGGAGCGACATGGAGCGAGGCGCTGCAGCTGCTCTACGGCCCGGAGGAAGGCCGGACGGCCAAGGCGATCAAGGACTTCGCGGGCTCGCTGCCACGCACGTTCGGGCCGATGCCCGCGCCCACGGCTCGCCTCGTGGCCTCCAAGCTCGGCGAGGTCGGCTACCCGGTCGCGCTGGAGGAAGCACCGGAAGCGGTGCAGGACGCCTAGTCTCAGCGGCTAGTAGAAGGCGTTCGCGCAGACCTTCAGGCCCATGCGCTTGGCGACCTGGCGCGCCTGCACGGCGGACTTGTTCGCCTCGCCGCCCGCGACGCTGTCGCGGTCCAGGTCGTACTCGTGGTCCGGGTCGGCCAGCTCGCGCTGCGTCTCGATCGCGCTGCGCAGCAGCTCGAGGTAGCGCCTCCAGTCGTCGGCCAGCTCCTCCGGCGCCTCGAGCTTCGACTGCTTCTCGTGCTCGCGGTCGTAGACGCGCCAGGCGGCGTCGGGGTCCTCCGCCCACTCCTCCTCGCTGCGGTCCTGGAGGGCCAGCTCGGCCTGCTGGCGCTGCCTGCAGTTGGCGTCGGCCTGCTTGACGAACTCGTCGCGCGCGTCGTCGCCCCCGCCACAGCCGGCGAGGACGACGATCAGGATGAGCGCGAAGGCCGCCCGCACCGGCGGAAGGCTAGGCGGCGACCGCCTCCGCGGGCGCAGGTTGCACGGCGGGCGACCGGCCGGCGAGCACGCCGCCGTCCACCGGCAGCAGCGTGCCCGTGATCCAGCCCGCGTCCTCGCTCGCGAGGAAGAGGATCGCCTCGACGACGTCCTCCGGCTGACCGCGGCGGCCGAGCGGGTGGAACCCGTCGACCGAGTCGAGCACCTCGCGCGCCTCCTCGGGCGACATGAACCGCTCGTACGACGGCGTCTCGACGAAGGCGAGCGCCACCGTGTTGACGCGGATGCCGTCCGCGGCCAGCTCGAGCGCCAGGTTCTTCGTGAGCATGTGCCTCGCGGCCTGGGCCATCGAGTAGGCGCTCGTCGGCGTCGTGGCGATCGCGTCGACGGCCCACATGGAGCCGACGCTGACGATCGCGCCGCCGCCGCGCTCGCGCATCCGCGGCACGACGGCCTGACTCGCCCAGTACGTCGGGCGCAGGATCGAGCCGAGCGCCTCCTCGAGGTGGTCCTCGGTCTGCTCGGTGAACGCGGCGGGGCGGAAGATGCCGGTGCTGTTGACGAGCACGTCGACGCCGCCGAAGCGCTCGGCCGCGCGAGCCACGAGGTCCTGGGCCTGGTCGCGCGTGGCGATCTGGCCGGCGACGGTCAGCGTCCGAGCGCCGTCGGGGTCGAGCTCGCGCCGCGCGGCGTCGAGCTTGGACTGCGTCGTCCCGCTGAGGACGACGTTCGCGCCCTCGTCGAGGAAGCGCTTGGCGGCGGCCCTGCCGATCCCGCCGCCGCCGCCGGTGATGAGGATGGTCTTGTCGGAGAAACGGTGCATGTGCATCATTATACGTGCTCATGCATCTATTGCAAGTGCATGTATTCTCCGCGGCCGTGGACGACGAGACGCTCGCCGCCTGGCGCTCCTTCCTCAACGCGCACGCGCTGATGGTGCGGGCCATCAACCGCGACCTGGCCGACGCCGGCCTGCCCGACCTCAGCTGGTACGACCTCCTGTGGGCTCTCTACCGCCAGCCGGACCGGCGGCTGCGGGTCAACGAGCTGGCGCGCGAGGTCGTGCTCTCGCCGACGGCGATGAGCCGCTTCGTCGACCGCGTCGAGAAGGCGGGCTACGTCAGGCGCGAGCCCGACCCCGACGACCGCCGCGCCCTGAAGGTCACGCTCACCGACGCCGGGGTCGAGGCCCTGCGCGCGATCTGGCCCGTCTACGAGCGCGGCGTCGAGCAGCACTTCGCGCCCGCCCTCGGCGCCTCCACCTCCCGCGTGCGCAGGATGCTCGAGCGCATGGCGGACTCGGCGCGTGGCTGAGCGACTCGCGCTCGGCGCCGTCGTCGTCGTCGCCGTGGCGTTCCGCGTCGCGCTCGGCGTCGGCGACCACGGGATGTACTGGCCCGACGAGCTCTACCAGTCGCTCGAGCCCGCCCACGGGCTGGTCTACGGCGAGGGCCTGCTGCCGTGGGAGTACGTCGACGGCGCGCGGACGTGGGTCCTCCCGGGGCTGATCGCCGCGCTGCTCGGCGCGCTGCGCGTCGTAGGGATCGACGAGCCCTCGACGTACCTCGTCGTCGTGCAGCTCGCGTTCGTGGCGGTCGCCGCGGCCACGGTCGTCGCGACGTTCGCGCTCGCGCGGGCGGCGGGGGCGTCGCGCTGGGCGGCGGTGGCGGGCGCCTCGGCGTTCGCGCTCGCCCCGCCGGCCATCTACTTCGGGCACCGCGCGCTGAGCGAGAACGTGAGCGCGCTGGCCGTGGCGGGAGGGCTCGCGCTGGTGCTCGCCGGCGGGCGGAGGCTGCTCTGGCTGGGCGCGGCGCTGCTCGCCTTCGCCGTCCTGCTGCGCCTGCAGAACGCGATCTTCTGCGGCGCCGTGCTCGCGGTCCTCGGCGCCCGCCGCGACTGGCCCGCGCTGCGCGACGCGGCCGCCGCCTTCGCCGCCGGCGCGCTCGCCCTGGGCCTGCTCGATCTCGCGACGTGGGGGCGGTTCCTGGGCTCCGCCCGGGTCTACCTGCGCGAGAACGTCGAGGAGGGCCGTGCGTCGGACTTCGGCGTCGAGCCGTTCGGCTACTACGCCGAGCACCTCTGGACCTCGATGCCCGAGCTGATCGTCGTGGTCGCGGCGCTGGCGATCGCGGGCGCGGTGCGGCGACCGGGCCTCGCCGCCGTCCTCGTCGCCTACCTCCTCGCCCACTCGCTCGTCGAGCACAAGGAGCTGCGCTTCGTGCTCCCCGCCCTCCCCGTCCTCTTCGCCCTCGCCGCCGTCGGCGCCGACACGCTGGCCGGGCGCCCGCACCAGGTCGTGCTCGGCGCGCTCGTCGTCCTCGGCCTCGCGGGCGCGCTGCGCGCCGACTCGCTGACGTGGGGCGACCTCGGCAGCCGCAGCGGGCAGCCGGGCACGACGGCGTGGGGCAACTTCGCCGACGTCAACCGGCTGCTCGTGCACGCGGGCGGGCGCGAGGACCTGTGCGGCCTGAAACTCGAGCAGCAGGACCGGGTGTGGAGCGGCGGCTACGCGTACCTGCACCGGGCGGTCCCGTACTACGACCGCCGCGAGCCGGCCGCGTCGGAGCACTTCAACTACGTCATCGAGCCGCTGTCGTCCGTCGCACCGGGCGAGCGCGTCGTCGAGCGCGACCACGCGTTCCAGCTCGTGAAGGTTCGCGACGGGTGCGTCCGCGATCCGGCCTACGCGTTCGACAGGCTGTAGGCGTGCCGGAGACCCGCACCGCCGTCGTCGACCTCGGCTCGAACTCGTTCCGGATGGTCGTGTTCAGCGCCGGCGAGGGCTGGTGGAAGCGCACGGACGAGATCCACGAGGCGGTGCGGATCGGCGAGGGCGCCGACCGGACCGGCGAGCTGGGCGACGAGCCGATGGCCCGCGCGCTCACGGCGATCGAGGTCTTCGCGCACTTCGCCGCCGCCACGGGGCTGGAGGCCGTCGACGCCGTCGCCACGAGCGCGATCCGCAGCGCGTCGAACCAGAAGGCGTTCCTGCGCCGCGCGCGCAAGCACCTGCCCGTCCGGGTGCTGAGCGAGGAGGAGGAGGCGCGCTACGGCTACCTCGCCGCGGTCAACTCGACGTCGCTGGCCGACGGCGCGGTCCTCGACCTCGGCGGCGGCTCGCTCCAGCTCGTGAGGGTCAAGGAGCGCGCGGCCAAGCACCTGCGCTCGTGGCCGCTCGGCGCCGTGCGAATGACGGAGCGCTTCCTCTCCGGTGACGAGCCCGCGTCGAAGAAGGAGCTCAAGGCGCTGCGCGCCCACGTCGCCGCCGAGCTCGAGGACGCGTCGTGGCTGGCCCGCAGCGGCGACCGGATCGTCGGCATCGGCGGCACGATGCGCAACCTCGCGGTCGCGACGCAGATCGCCACCGGGGTGCCGACCTTCGGCGTGCAGGGCTTCGTCATCGAGGCGGACGCGCTCGACGACCTGGTGGCCGAGCTGGCCGGCCGGTCGCCCGCCGACCGCGCGAAGGTGCCGGGCATCAAGCCCGCCCGCGCCGATCTGATCCTCGCCGGCGCCGCCACGATCCAGACCGTGCTGCGCGAGGGCGGCTTCGACGCCATCGAGGTGACCGAGGCCGGCCTGCGCGAGGGCGTGTTCTTCGAGCGCCACCTCGCGCCCTCGGGTCTGTTCGGCGACGTGCGCGGCGCGAGCGTGCGCAACCTCGCGGTGCAGTACTCCGCCGACGAGCTGAAGCACGTCGAGCACGTCGCCGAGCTCGCCCTCGGGATGTTCGACGACCTCGTCCGCGCCGGCGCGCACCCCGGCAAGCGCTCGGAGCGCGAGCTGCTGTGGGCGGCGGCCATGCTCCACGACATCGGCGTCGCCGTCGACTACGACGACCACCACAAGCACTCGCGCTACCTCGTCCTCAACGCGGGGCTGCCCGGCTACTCGCAGCGCGAGATCGGGCTCATCGCGCAGATCGCCCGCTACCACCGCAAGGGCACGCCGGGGCTCGACGACATCGAGCCGCTGGCGGCCAAAGGCGACGACGGCCTCGTCGCCCGCTGCTCGACGCTGCTGCGGCTGGCCGAGCAGCTCGAGCGCAGCCGCGACCAGCTCGTGACCGCCGCGCACCTGTCGGTCGAGGACGGGACGGCGGAGCTGCGGCTCGAGGGATCGGGCGACGTCGCGCTCGCGCGCTGGTCGGCGCAGCGGGCCGACGAGCTGTTCGAGAGGACGTTCGGGAAGGCGCTCGAGGTGCGGTGAGGGCGGGCCGGCGCTAGTAGCGCGTCGGCGGCCAGGGGCGGTCGGGCGGCGGCTCCGGCGCGCCACCCTCGCCCGGCCCGGCCGGCGCCTCGGAAGGCGTCCCGACGACCTCGAGCATCTCCTCCTCGGCGACCTCCTCCAGGTCCTCGTCGTGCTGGCCGTCGCACAGGACGCGGAAGTTGCCGCTTACGCCCTGGTCGGCGTGGATGGTGATGCCGGGGAGGACCTCTTCGCCCTCGTCGAAGCCGAGCCGCTCCATGTCGAAGTGCGCGAGCCCGATGCCGTAGGCGGTGTGGTCGGGGTTCTCGCGGTCGTGCGCGTTGACGGCGATCTGGAACGCACGCAGGTTCTTCGCGATCTTCGACGTGTCGGCCATCGCTCAGGCGGCAGGGTACCGCTCGCGGATCAGCCCGACGAGCTCCGCGACGGTGGGCGTGGGCACGCCGTGACGCGCGCCCGCGCGCAGCACGGCGCCGGGGATCGCGTCAAGCTCGGGCTCGTTGCCGGCGGCGATGTCGCGGGCCATCGAGCTGAGCAGGCCGGGGTGCGCGTCGGCC
>DASVRH010000366.1:0-2427 GCA_036388715.1 Solirubrobacteraceae bacterium
GCGAGTTCTCGGGGTACGGCTCGAGATCCTCGACGTGGCGCGGCTGCGCGCGGACGCGCTCGAGCCACCCCGCGATGCCGGGGAAGCCGCTCATCTCGACGCCGGCCTCGTGCGCGACGTGCAGGTAGCCGAAGAGCGCGAGGTCGGCGAGGGTGAAGCGCTCGGCCACGGCGAACGAACGGTCCTTGAGGTGACCCTCGACGACGCTCGTGACCGCGCTCGCGAGCTGTGATGCCCGCCTCCCGGCGTCGCTCTCGGGATCGAGTCGCCCGGTGAGCATCCGGAAGCGGATGTCGGCGACGGTGGGGAGGATCGCGCTCTGCTCGAAGAAGAGCCAGCGGTAGACCTGGGCGCGCTCGACCGGGTCGTCGGGCAGCAGCTCCGTCCCCTCGGCGAGGTGGAGCAGGATCGCGCCGGACTCCGGCAGGTGCGTGCCGTCCGGCAGCTCGAGCACCGGCGTCGTGAGCGCGGGGTTCCGGGCCGCGTGCTCGGGGGTCATCGTCTCGCCGGCGAAGATGTCGACGGGGACGCTCTCGTACTCGATCTCGAGGTGGGAGAGGAGGAGTCGGGCCTTGTAGCAGTTGCCCGAAGGGCCGTAGTTGTAGAGCTTATAGCGCACGATCGTTCGCACGCTATCATCGTCCTGTGAGCCCGCGCAACTCCTTCGCCGAGGCCCGCCGCACTCGGGCCTCGATCCTCGAGCGGGCGGTCGAGGTCTCGTCCGTCGAGGGGCTCGAGGGCGTGACGATCGGGCGGCTGGCGGGCGACCTCGACATGAGCAAGTCCGGCGTGATCGGGCACTTCGGCACGAAGGAGTCGCTCCAGCTCGCGACGCTCGAGGCCGCGCTCGACGTCTTCCGCCGCGAGGTGTGGGAGCGCGCGAGCGGCAAGGAGCCGGGCCTGCCGCGCCTGCTCGCGCTCTGCGACGCCTGGACCTCGTACCTGCGCCGCGAGGTCTTCCCCGGCGGTTGCTTCTTGACGGCCGCCGCCGCCGAGTTCGATGGCCGTGGCGGCCCGGTGCGGCAGGCCGTCGCCGACGCGCTCGAGCTCTGGTACCGCGTGCTCGAGGCCGAGGTGCGGACGGCGGTCGAGGCCGGCGACCTCCCACGTGAGACCGATCCGCGCGATGTCGCGCTCCAGCTCAACGCGCTGGCGATGGCGGCCAACCAGCGGGTGCAGCTGCTCGGCGACCGCGCGGCGACGGCGTCCGCCCGGCGGCTCATGCGCGCCGTCCTCTCCGCCTGACGGCACCGGTACCGTGGCGCGCCTTGCGCCCGACCCTGGAGGACATCGAGCCGCCCACGCCGGTCGGCCCGCCGCTGGCGCCCGTGACCAGCCGTCTCGGTCCGCCGGGCGTGTGGATGCGCCGTCACCCGGTCGCGGTGACGGTCATCGGGAGCGTCGTCGTCGCCGTCGCGCTCGCGGTGGGGCTGTGGGGCAAGCGCGAGGACTTCGTCGACGCGTTCGGCAGCGCGTCGGCGTCGCTGCTCGCCGCGTCGATCGGCCTCCAGGTCGTCTGGCTCGTCGCCCGCAGCGAGGCGTGGCACGTGTGCGTCGAGGCGGCGGGCGGCCGGGTCGAGCGCCGGCACCTGTACCGCGCCGCGAGCGTCGGCTACCTCGGCAACCAGTTCAACAGCAACTTCGGCCTCGGCGTGCGGATCGCGGCGCTGCGGCGCAGCGCGCCCGACGACAGCCCGCCGGTGCCGGTCCTGATCGCCGCCGAGCTGCCGATCGTCGTCGTGGAGATCGCGCTCGCCGCGCTGCTGTCGTTCACGCTCATCGGCCCGCTGGGCGTGCCGTGGTGGGTGCCGGTCGCCGCCCTCGCGGTGGCCTCGGTGGCCATCGGCGGCGCCGGCCGCTTCGTCCGCCACCGCCGCGAGGGGTTCTGGCAGGGCCTCGACGTGCTCCGCGGGCTCTCGAGCCGCAACGTGATCATCGGGCTCGTCATGTTCGCCACCGCCGCGCAGGTGGCCCGCAACATGGTCGTGCTCGAGGGCCTCGGCGTGGACATCACGGTCTTCGACGCCGTCGCGCTGCTCATCGCTTCGGCCGCGCTCGGGCTGCTGCCCGTCGGCCCGACGCTCGGCGCGGCGACCGCCGTCCTGATCCTCGGCTCCAACGGCGTGGCGGTGGTCGCCGCCGCCGGCGCGCTGCTCACCGCCACGGGCGCCGCGGGCGCGCTGCTCTTCGCGGCGTGGGCGCTCGGCGACCAGGTGCTGCGCCGCTAGCCCGTCAGACCCGGGTCATCGGCGGCGTGCGCTGGGCCGCGCCGCGGGCGACGCGGACGAGCAGGCGGCGCGTGTCGTGCGCGTCGAAGTGGTACTGGAGCGACTGCCAGAACCCGCCCGGCGTCGGGCGCCGCCCGCGCCGTCGCGTGCGTGCGAGATACGCGTCGAGGTACACCGCCAGCAGCCCCGCCGAGCGGCG
>DASVRH010000367.1:0-2764 GCA_036388715.1 Solirubrobacteraceae bacterium
GCATGGGTCCGGCGGACGCTGGTCTCGCTCGACTTCGGCATCGGCGGGCCGGACTCGACCTGGTACCACCTGACCTTCGCCGCCGAGTTCGCCGAGGGGTCGGTGGCGCACATCCCGTACACCGACGTCGACTTCCTGACGCCGTTCTACCCGGCGAACGTCGAGCTGCTGCACGCGATCGGGATGACCGCGTTCGGGACGGCCGCCCTCTCGCCGCTCCTCAGCCTCGCCGCGCTCGTCCTCGGCTTCCTCGCCGGCTGGTGTGCCGGGCGGCCCTTCGGCGTCGCGCCGGTGACCCTCCTCGCCACGACCGCCGTCCTCGGCGTCCCCGCCCTGCTCACCTCGCAGGCGGGCGAGGCGAAGAACGACGTCGCGTCGCTCGCGTTCCTGCTCGCCGCCGTGGCCTTCCTCCTCACAGGCAACCGCCGCACGGCCACGTTCGCGCTCGCCGGCGCCGCCGCGGGTCTCGCCGTCGGCACGAAGCTCAACCTGCTCGCGCCGACGGGCGCCCTCTTCGCCGCGACGCTCGTCCTGCACCGCAGGGGAGCGGTCGCGTTCGCCGGCGCGGCCCTCGTCACCGGCGGCTACTGGTTCGCCCGCAACCTCGTCGCCGTCGGCAACCCGCTCCCGTTCTCCGGCCCCCTTCCGCGCCCCGACGAGCCGCGGAGCGAGGACACGCTGACCACCCTCGCCGACTACCTCTTCGACGGCCGCGCATGGGACCGCTTCTTCCTCCCCGGCCTCGACAACACGCTGGGGCCGCTGTGGTTCGTCCTGGTCGCCGTGGCCCTCGGCGCGGCGGTCTACGCGCTCGCGCGCGGCACGCCCGTCGTCAGGGCCGTCGCCGTCGTCGCCCTCGTCACCGCCGCGGCCTACGTCGTCACCCCGGCGACGGCGCCCGGCCCGGAGGGAAGGCCGGTGGGCTTCGTCCTCAACGTCCGCTACGTCCTGCCCGCGCTGCTGCTCGGCCTCTGCCTCCTCGCGATCGCGGCGAGAAGGCGAGCCCCGATCGTCGCGGGCGCGCTCGCGGTCCTGGTCCTCGTCACGCAGCTCGCCGGCGACGAGGTGTGGAAGGACGAGTACGCGCGTCCGGCGATCGTCCTCACGGCCCTCGGCCTCGCCGCGCTCGCCGTCGCCACCAGGTTCAAGGCGCCCGTGACCATCGCGGCCGCGGTGGGGGCGATCGTCCTCACCCTCGGCCTGTGGCCGCTCGGGCGCGACTTCCACGACCTCCAGTACACCCGCGCGCTGCAGCCGTACACGACGTGGAGCCTGTTCCAGATGGAGCCCGTCTACGAGTGGGCGCGCACGCAGAAGGGGCTCGAGATCGGCGTCAGCGGCGCCGCGCAGTTCTTCCAGTTCCCGCTGCGCGGGCCGGAGCTCGACAACGACGTCGAGGTCGTCGGCCACCACGGCGAGCACGGCACCTTCGCGCCGGCGCGGGACTGCGAGGAGTACGGCCGCGCCCTCGCCGGCCGGACCCACGCGATCGTCTCGCCCTACGTCGACATCTGGCAACCGCTCATCCCGCAGGACACCCCGGAGCTAGCCTGCCTCGAGATGACCGGCGCACGCGAGGTGCTCACCAGCGGCCAGGTCCACGTCTTCGCCCTGCGATGAGCCGCAGCGTCTCGGTCGTCGTCCCCGCCTACCAGGAGGCCCGCAGGCTCCCGCGCCTGATCCGCGCCGTCCGCACCCACGCCCGCGAGGACCTCGAGGCGGCCGGCCTCACGCTCCACGAGGTCATCGTCGTCGACGACGGCAGCAGCGACGGCACCGGGGCGGTGCTCGCGGAGGTCGCCGAGCGCGAGCCGGTCCTGAAGGGCCTCACCGCTCCGCCCGGCCGCCGCGGGAAGGGCCACGCCGTCGCGCACGGGATCCGGCAGGCGACGGGCGACCTCGTGCTGCTCGCCGACGTCGACCTCTCCGCCCCGCTGTCGGAGACCGCGAAGCTCGCCGCCGTGCTGCAGCGCGGCGCCGACGTCGCCGTCGGCTCGCGCGCGCTCGACGGCGCGCACGTGGAGGAGACGCCGCTCGCCCGCGAGCTGATGGGCCGCACCTTCAACGCGTTCGTCCGCGCCGCCACCGCGCTCGACCTGCGCGACACCCAGTGCCCCCTGAAGCTCATGCCGACCCCGCTCGCGCAGGAGCTCGTCACCGACCAGATCGCCGCCGGCTTCGCCTTCGACGTCGAGCTCCTGCTGCGCGCGCGGCAGCGCGGCGCCCGCGTCGTCGAGGTCCCGATCGAGTTCCGCCACGACCGCGACTCGCGCGTTCGGCCGATCGCGAGCGCGGCCTCGATGGCGTTCGACGTCCTACGCCTCGCCGTCCGCCTTCGCGGCGAGGGCCAGCGACACGCCGGCGGGCAGGTCCGTTCCGGAGCGGACGAGCCGGGCCTCGATCGCCAGTAGCGCATCGAGCAGCCGGTTCGCCCGGCTGGGCGTCTCGGAGGAGCGCCCCACCCGCCGCGCCACCGCGATCGGCGCGAGCAGGAACGCGTTCCACCAGGTGACGACGACGGGATCCCACCCGGCGCCGCGCACGCGCTCGAGCAGCTCGGCGCGGCGGTAGCGGCGGCGATGATGCAGCGCGACGTCGTGCTCGCTCCACAGCCGCGGGTGCGCGGGGACGGTGACGAGGAGCAGCGCCCCCGGCGCCGCGACGCGCCGCAGCTCGCGCAGGGCGGCGGCGTCGTCGTCGACGTGCTCGAGGACGTCGGTCGCCAGCAGCAGGTCGAAGGCGCCGTCCCCGAAGGGGAGGGCCT
>DASVRH010000368.1:0-4568 GCA_036388715.1 Solirubrobacteraceae bacterium
CGCCGAGCCCTTCATGGAGGGGACCGCCTCGTTCCTGCACGGCTTCACGTTCGCCGGGCACCCGATCTCGTGCGCGGTCGCGCTCGCGAACATCGACGCGATGGAGCACGAGGGCGTGCTCGAGAACGTCCAGCGCAACGAGCCTGTCTTCCGCGACATGCTCGACGGCCTGCGCGACATCCCGATCGTGGGCGACGTTCGCGGCGCCGGCTTTTTCCACGCGATCGAGCTCGTCAAGGACAAGGACACCAAGGAGAGCTTCGACGACGACGAGTCGGAGTGGCTGCTGCGCGAGTTCCTCTCGACCACGCTCTTCGAGAAGGGCCTCATCTGCCGCGCCGACGATCGCGGGGACCCGGTCATCCAGCTCTCGCCGCCGCTCATCGCGGGGCCGGAGCACTTCGAGGAGATCGAGGGGATGCTGAGGCCCGTGCTCGAAGAGGCGGCGCGGCGGATCCGCGAGTAGGGCGACGGAGCGGAGGCGGCAGGGATGCTGACGGTCCGCGAGCTGCTCTCCGACCTCGACGTCGAGGTGCTGGCCGGGGAGTCCGCGATGGACGCGCCCGTGCGCTGGGTCCACATCTCCGAGCTCGACGACCCGACCCAGTGGCTGTCGGGCGGCGAGCTGCTGCTGACGACGGGGCTGCCGCTCGGCGACGCCGCCGCGCAGCGCGCGTACGTCAAGCGGCTGGCCGACCACGGCCTGGCGGGCCTCGGCTTCGGCCTCGGCTTCGCCCACGACGAGGTGCCGCCCGCGCTCGTCGAGGCGGCGGTGGCCCGCGACTTCCCGCTCTTCAGCGTTCCCTACGAGCTGCCGTTCATCGCGCTGACCGAGCAGGCGTTCACGCGGCTGGTCAACGAGCAGTACTCGCTGCTGCGCCGGTCGATCGCGGCGCAGGAGCGCCTCCAGCGCGTCGTGCTCGCCGAGCGCGGGCTCGACGGCATCGTCGGCGCGCTGGCCGGCATCCTCGGCGGGGCAGCGGTGGTGCTCGACGGCCGCGGGCTGCCGCTCGCGCAGCGCTCCTTCCGCCGGCCGCTCGAGGAGGACGTCGTCGCCGCGCTCGGCGCCGAGGCGCGCGACCGCACCCGCCGCGGCGACGCGCAGCCGTTCGTGCCCGCCGCCGCCGACCTCGCCCCGCGCGCGATGGCGCTGCCGGTGGCGGCCGAGGGCCGGCGCGCGCCGCAGGCGTGGCTCGTCGCGGTCAAGGACGCCGGCGGGTTCGGGGAGGTGGACCGGCTCGTCCTGCACCAGGCCGCGACGGTCGTGGCGCTCGAGCTGCTGCGCCGCCGCGTCGCCGACACGACGGAGCGGCGATTGGCCGGCGACGTGCTCGCCGCGCTCGTCGCGGGCGACCTGCAGGGGCCGGACCTCGTCCGCCGCCTCGAGCCCTTCGGCCTCGACGAGCACGTGTGCGCGCTCGTCTACGCCCCCATGGACGACCGCCGCCGCCCCGTGGAGGACGCGCTGGCCACGGCGCTGCGCGACGAGGCGGTGCCGGCGCTCGTCGCCGTCGACGAGGTCCGGACCTGCGCGCTCGTGCCCGGCATGCCCGACGAGGAGCTGTTCGAGCTCGGCGAGCGCGTGCGCGCGCGGGTGTCGACCGAGGCGGGCGCGCCGCTGATGGGCGGCGCGGGCCGGACGGTGGCGGCGCCCGAGGCCCGCCGCGCGCTGCACGAGGCGCGCTGCGCGCTGGAGGCCCGGGCGCTCGGCGCCGTCAACGGCGGCGCGCTGGCGACGTTCCGCGACCTCGGCTCCTTCCAGCTGCTCCTCTCGCTCCAGGACCACGAGGCGCTCGGCCTGTTCTGCGACTCGCTGCTCGGGCCGATCGAGGAGGGCGAGGGGCAGTACGGCGGCGAGCTGATGCGCTCGCTCGAGGCGTTCATCGAGTGCAACGGGCAATGGGAGCGCGCGGCGCAGCGGCTGTTCTGCCACCGTCACACCCTGCGCTACAGGATCAGGCGCATCGAGGAGCTGACCGGCCGTGACCTGGGCAACGCCCGCGATCGGATCGAGTTCTGGCTGGCGCTACGGGGCAAGGAGATCGCAACGAGATGAAGGTCGGCGTTCCGACGGAGATCAAGACCGACGAGTACCGGGTGGCCATCACGCCATCCGGCGTCCGCGAGCTGACCGACCACGGTCACGAGGTGCTCGTCCAGAGCGGAGCGGGCGAGGGCTCGACGATCACCGACGACGAGTACGTCGCCCAGGGCGCGCGGATCCTCCCCGACGCGCGGTCCGTCTTCGGCGAGGCCGAGCTCATCCTCGGGGTCAAGGAGCCGCAGCCCTCCGAGGTCGCGCTGCTCGAGCCGCGCCACACGCTCTTCACCTACCTGCACCTGGCGCCCGACCCGTCGCTGACGCAGGGGCTCGCGGACTCGGGCGCGACCTGCATCGCCTACGAGACCGTCGAGGACCGCGAGGGGCGCCTGCCGCTGCTGGCCCCGATGAGCGAGGTGGCCGGCAAGCTCGCCACGCAGGCGGGCGCGTTCATGCTCGAGAAGCCGCTCGGGGGCCGCGGCGTGCTGCTCGGCGGCGTGCCGGGCGTGGCCGCCGGCAAGGTCATGGTCATCGGCGGCGGCGTCGTCGGGATGAACGCGGCCTTCATCGCGATCGGCATGCAGGCCGAGGTCTACGTCTACGACCGCAACATCGACCGGCTGCGCGACCTCGAGCACGTGCTCGGCTACCGCGCGTCGACGGTCTTCTCCTCGACGCTCGAGATCGAGCAGCGCCTGCCGGAGATGGACCTCGTCATCGGCGCGGTCCTCGTCCACGGCGCGCGCGCCCCGCACGTCATCACGCGCAAGCAGCTCGGGCTGATGAAGCGCAACGCGGTGCTCGTCGACGTCGCGATCGACCAGGGCGGGTGCTTCGAGACCTCCAAGCCGACGACGCACTCCGACCCGACCTACGAGGTCGACGGGATCACGCACTACTGCGTGGCGAACATGCCGGGCGCCGTGCCGGCGACGTCGACCTACGCGCTGACCAACGCGACGATGCCCTACGTGCTGAAGCTCGCCGACCGCGGCGTGCACGAGGCGCTGCGGTCCGATCCCGGGTTCATGAAGGGGCTGAACGTGGCCGCCGGGCGGGTGACCTACGAGCCGGTCGCGCGCGACCAGGGCACCGAGCACACGCCGCCCGAGGAGGCGCTGTCGGCGGTCCCCGTCGGCTGATCGCGGTTACCGCCGGGCAACCGGGCGCTTACCGGGCGCGGGTGGGATCCACCCATGCCCAGATCCCTTGTCATCCTCCTCGCGGCGGTCGCCCTCGGCGTGACGGCCGCCCCGGCCGCCGCCGTGCTCCCCGGCGAGGCCGGCCGCATCGTCTTCACCAGCGGCCGCGACTCCGGCGACACGACCGCCCGGCTGCACCAGGTCGACTTCAACACGCCCCTGACGGGCCCGAACGTCTCGAGCCCGTTCACGCCGATCAGCATCGAGCAGCACAAGCACGCGACGTGGTCGCCCGACCGGACGAAGGTCGCCTACGCGCGCGGCAACCCGAACTCCTTCGACAAGGAGGACTTCGAGATCTTCGTCCAGGACCTCATCACCGGCGTGGTCACGCCGATCTCGCCCGACGACACGCAGACGTCCGACCGCCCGGCGTGGTCGCCGGACGGGACGAAGATCGCGTACGACGAGGAGGTCGGCGACAACGACAAGAGCCGCGACATCATGATCCACGACCTGGCCACCGGGAACCGCGTGCGCCTCACCGACGACGTCGCCCTGCCGGCGACGAAGGCCGCGTGGATGCCGGACGGCTCGCGGATCCTCTTCAGCACCGGCGACCCGACCGGCCAGAACACGATGAACGTGATGGAGCGCTCCGTCGACAAGGGCGGGCCGAGCGTCGACGTGCTGGCCAACCCCAACGTCAGCGAGTTCCAGCACGCGATCTCGCCGGACGGGCGCCAGCTGTGCTGGAGCGAGGGCACCGGGTTCAACAGCTCGGCCGACGTCTACACCGGCCCGATCCAGGCGCCGGCGGGCAACAAGGTGAACCTCTCCGACGACCCCAACAAGGGCGACATCAACTGCGTCTGGTCGCCCGAGGGCGACGAGGTCGCCTACGTGAACGGCACCTTCGAGAAGGGCCGGATCGTGCGCGCCGACTGGCCGGACAACGATGAGGAGCTCCAGGTCACGAACGACGCGAACGACAACCGCTTCGACGGCAACCCCGACTGGGCCGTCGACGGCCGGCCCGAGTGCCCGGACGTGACCGTCCAGACCACGCCGGGGACCCCGGTCTCGATCCCGACGCAGTGCACGGACACCGGTCCGGAGTACGAGCGCACGCCGGTGCGCGAGGCGCTGACCGGCGGCGCCCCGGCGCACGGCACCGCGACCGACCCGCTCGACGACGACTCCGGCCAGAGCACGTACACGCCCGCACCCGGCTTCGTCGGCACGGACACGTACACGTACCGCGGCATCGACGCCGGCGGCTTCAGCAACGGCCAGGGGACGGGGCCCGAGGGGCTCGGCGACATCACGGTGAACGTCGTCGCGCCGGAGGAGCCCGCCGGCCCGGCCGGCGGCCCGACGGGCCC
>DASVRH010000369.1:0-1830 GCA_036388715.1 Solirubrobacteraceae bacterium
GCGAAGCCGCCGGCCGCCGGTCTCACCAGCCCGCACGCGGCGGTGGCGAGCGCCGCCGGCGACTCGTCGCGCAGCAGCGCGGCGTTGACGCCCTCGAGCACCTCCGCCGGCTCGACCGCCGGCGCCGAGAGCGCCAGCGCGCGCACGGTCGAGCGCATCACGCCGCTGAGCACCGCGGCCTGCGCGCCCTTGCCGCAGACGTCGCCCATCGCCACGAACCACGCGTCGTCACCCACCCCGAAGAGGTCGTAGAAGTCGCCGCCGACCTCGCTGCCGTCGCCCAACGGCCGGTAGTGGACGGCGACGTCGAGCCCGGGGATGTCGGGCAGCGCGCGGGGGAGAAGGCCGGCCTGGAGCGTCCGCGCGACGTACTCGCGCTCCTCGTACAGGCGGGCGCGCTCGAGCGCGAGCGCCCCCTGCCGGGCGATGGCCACGAGCAGGTCGACGTCGGCGCCGTCGAAGGGCCCGGCTTCCGCGAAGCCGAGCCCCATGCACCCGGGGACGGACCCCTCGAAGAGCAGCGGCACGGCCGCGAACGCCTCGAAGTCGCCGCGCGGCGGGAAGCCGGGGAAGCGCCGCAGCCAGTCCTCGCGCGACTCGAGCAGGACCGGCGCGGCGTCGCGGGCGGCGCGCGGCATCGGCGCGTCGAGGTCGAGCGGCAGGTCGCTCGGCGCCCCGCCCGCCATCCCGTACCGGTGCCCGATCCGCAGCGCCCGCTCCTCGGAGCGCAGGCCGAGCACGCCGCAGCTCGCGCCCGTGGCCGCCATGCCGGCGCGGACGATGACGTCGGCCACCTCGTCCTTGGTCAGCGCGGCCGAGAGCTGCTCGGTGACGGCCTGCAGGCGCGCGGTGCGGTCGAGCAGGCGCTCGCGCTCGCGCTCCACGGCGCGGCGCTCGGTGAGGTCGATGACGAACGAGATCCAGTCGTCGGGCCCGTCGGGGAGGGCCGCGGCGCCGATGAGGACCGGGACCGCCGTCCCGTCGGCGTGCACGTACTCCTTCTCGAACGGTGCGAACGCCCCGTGGCGGCGCAGCTCGGCGAGCTTGACGTCGTCGAGCTCGCGCCACTTCTCGGGGGTCAGGTCGGGCCAGGACAGCCCACCGTCGAGCAGCTCCTCCCGGGAGCGCCCGACCATCCGCAGAAACGCGTCGTTGGCGTCGAGCACGATCGGCCCCCGCCCGCGGATGACGCCGATGAAGCCGGACTCGGTCAGGGCGCGGAAGCGCGCCTCGCTCTCGGCGATCGCCGCCGCGGCGCGGTGGCGCTCGGTGGTCTCGACGAGCGCGCAGACGACGCCGACGGTGCCGCGCTCGCCGGCGACGGGCGCGTAGGAGGCCAGGAACGCGCGCCCGCCGTCGCCCAGCAGCTCGCGGTCGCGCACGGGCTCGCCCGTCTCCAGCACCCGCCGGGCCAGGCGCGCCGTCTCGTCGCCGGTGGCGGCGAGGATCTCGGAGAACGTGTGGTTGACGAGGACGAAGCTCAGGTCCGCGTCGATGAAGGCCATGCCCACCGGCGCCGTCTCGATCAGCGCGTCGAGCAGGGCCCGCGACGACTCGACCGCCGCGTAGGCCTGGGCGTTGCGCAGCGCCTGCGCGCAGCGGTCGGCCAGCTCCAGCGCGACGGGGAAGTCGGCCTCCACGTACTCGCGGTCGGGGTCGGTCGACAGGAGCGTGAGCGCCCCGAGCGGGACGCCGTCGGCCTCCATCGGCACGACGAGGAACGACACGGGCGCCAGCTGCTCCCACAGCCGCACCTCGGCGCTCGAGGC
Organism: Solirubrobacteraceae bacterium; assembly: GCA_036388715.1. Classification (GTDB taxonomy): domain Bacteria; phylum Actinomycetota; class Thermoleophilia; order Solirubrobacterales; family Solirubrobacteraceae; genus CADCVT01. The sequence goes on from DASVRH010000369.1 coordinate 1,770, forward strand.
GAACGGCAGCGACTCGGCGGGCGCGGGGGCGAAGGCCCGCGGCCGGCGCTCGGCGATGACG
>DASVRH010000370.1:0-2896 GCA_036388715.1 Solirubrobacteraceae bacterium
CGCCCGCGTCGTCGACGACGAGGCCGAAGTGGCGCTCCGCGTCGGGCGAGCGCGGCGACGGGGACGCCGCGAGCGCGAGGAACTGGTCGCCGAGGTCGATGAACGCCATCCGGTCCCCGACGCGCCCGCGCAGCGAGAAGGCGAAGATGGACCCGTAGAACGCCAGCGCCTCGTCGACGTCCCCGACCTCGAGCGCGACGTGGTTGATCCCGACAGCACGGGCAAGGGTCACGACGAGGCCGCCTCCCCCAGCAGCCGCTCGACGAGCACGACATCGCGCCACTCCCCGTCGAGCCGGCCGTGGCGCTCCTGCACGCCGACCTCGCGGAACCCCGCGGCGCGGTGCGCGGCGAGCGACGGCTCGTTGTCGGAGAAGATCCGCGCCGTGAGCTTGTAGAGCCCGGCCTCCTCGGCGGCGCCGGCGAGCGCGTCGCGCAGCGCCCGCCCGAGCCCGCCACCCCGCGCCCACCGGGCGACGTACACGCCGTGCTCGCCGACGCCTCCGTACACGCAGCGGTCGGAGTACGGCGCCACGCGAGCGAAGCCCGCCACCTCGCCGTCGATCTCCGCCACCAAGACCGGTAACGGCGACGAGAGCCAGCCCACGACGTCGTCACCAGAGCGCGGCGTCGTCTCGAACGTCGCGACGCGATCCTCGATCCCCTCGTTGTAGATCGCGGCGATGGAGGCCGCGTCGCCCTCGGATGCGGGGCGAACGAGCATGGCGGCGGTCCCGCTAGCCCGCGCGGCCGAACGCGTCGGCGCGCGGCTGCCCGCGACGCTCCTCGGCGCGCACGCCGATCAGCCAGCACGCCCCGAGCCCGAGCAGGGTGCCCGGGATCGCCTCGAGCGCGGTGACGACGTTCGTGTCGTCCTGGCTCGGCACGTCGAACCCGTGGATGACGAGGCCGAACAGCACCGAGCCGAGGATCGAGAACAGGAACGTCCCGACGATCCCCGCCCAGAAGCGGTCGGGCAGGAACACCGTGAAGTGCCAGATCGCGATCCCCATCATCACCCAGGCGAGAGCGGCCATGGCTAGCGCGGCCTTCCGTGCTTGCGGTTGCGCGGCTTGCGCTGGGACTTCGCCCGCCGCTTCTCGGCGGCCGCGTCGTCCTTCATGTAGAGCTCGGAGGGATCGGCGTCGCCCGAGGGATCAGGCGCGGGCGGAGGCGTGGGCGCCGGCTCGGGCTCGGGCTCGGCCACCGCCGTCCGCGCGGGCGGCGGATCGGCGTGCAGGTCGCGCACCATCTCGTCGAACTCCTCACGCGAGACGCCCCGCTGCGGGTCCTCCGGCGCGGTGACGCGCCGGCTCGGCCGCCGCGGACCCTCGGGCTCGACGACGGTGCTCGCGGCGCCGGTGGCGTACGCGGGCACGACGCCGCCGTGCTCGGAGGCGATGAGCTTGTGCCGCCGCCGCCACGCCTGCTCGCGCTCCTTCCAGTGCGTGAGGACCTGCGACGCGATGAACACCGACGAGTACGTGCCCGAGATCGTGCCGACGACCAGCGCGAACGCGAAGTCGCGCAGCGTCTCGCCGCCGAACAGCATCAGCGACACCAGCGGCAGGGCGGCCGTCAACGTGGTCGCCAGCGACCGGATGATGACCTCGGACATCGACCGGTTGACGATCTGGGAGTAGGTAGCGCGCGGCATCCGCGGCACGTTCTCGCGGATACGGTCGAACACGATGATCGTGTCGTAGAGCGAGAAGCCCAAGATGGTGAGCAGCGCCGCGACCGTCGACGTCGTCACCTCCCGGCCGACGAGGGCGTAGACGCCCGCAGTGATCAACAGGTCGTGGGCCAGCGCGATGAGCACCGGAACCGCGTACTTCCACTCGAACCGCAGCGCCAGGTAGACGCTGATCACGAGCAGCGACGCGATGACCGCGTAGATCGCGCTCTTCGCCACCGTCTCGCCGAAGGTGGGCCCGATCGACTGCGTGTTCGGCGGCGAGGCGAAGCCGAACTCCTTCTCGAGCGCGTCGGTGTACTTCGGCGTCTCCTTCGGCGGGATCTCCTCGGTGGAGATCTGGAACCCGTTCTCGCCGAGGCCCTCGTTCTCGACGCGCTGGATCTCCGCGTCGCCGCGCCCCAGCTCGGCCATGACGTCGCGGATCTGGTTCTCGTCGACCTTCTGCTCGAGCGCCACGCGGAACCGCGTGCCGGACTCGAAGTCGATGCCGAAGTCGATCCCCTTGCCCGCCAGCGCGAGCGCGCAGATGAGCAGGATCACGCCGGACATCGAGAAGAACCACTTCGACCAGCCCATGAAGTCGAACGTGATCGGCCTGGCCTGCTTGCCCGCGCCGAGCGCGGACGGCCGCGACATCAGGCGCGTACGCCCCAGCGTGCCGACGATCGCCTGCGTGAAGAGGACCGCCGTGAACAGCGAGACCATCGTGCCGACGCCGAGCGTGAACGCGAAGCCCTTGACGCCCGAGGTCGCCAGCACGAACAGGATGAACGCGACCATGATCGTGACGACGTTCGCGTCGATGATCGCGCCCAGGCCCTTCTTGTAGCCCGCGGCAAGGCCGGCCATCACCGACTTGCCGCCACGGATCTCTTCCTTGACGCGTTCGAAGATGACGATGTTCGCGTCGGCCGCGACGCCGAGCGTGAGGATCGTGCCCGCGATGCCCGGCAGCGTCAGCGTGATCGGGATGAGCTTGATCAGCGCGTAGAAGTAGAGGGCGTAGACGCCGAGGGCCACCACCGCGATGACGCCGAGGACGCGGTAGAAGACGAGCAGGAACAGCGCCACGACGATGAACCCGCCGATGCCGGCCGTGAGGCCCTGGTCCAGCGCCTGCTTGCCGAGCGTCGCCGAGACCTGCGTCTTCGAGATCAGCTTGAGCGACACCGGCAGCGCGCCGATCCGTAGGTTGTTC
>DASVRH010000371.1:0-6207 GCA_036388715.1 Solirubrobacteraceae bacterium
CGCGGCTCGTTCGCCGCGACGCTGCGCCGCCCCAAGCGCGGGCTGCTCGTCACCGCCCGCGCCGGCGAGCTGACCGCGAGCCTGCGCGCCGCGGTCGCCCCGGCGCTGCGGATCGCGACGAAGCGCGTGCAGAGCGGGCGCCGCGTCACGATCGCCGGCCGCGTCTCGGTGCCGAAGGTGAAGCGGTTCGCCGGCCACCTCGTGGTCAAGCGCGCGGGCCGCGCCGTCGCGCGCCTGCGGGTGACGAAGAGCGGCCCGTTCGCGATCGCGGTCGCGCAGGGGCCGGGCCGCGCCGCCTACCGCGTGCGGTTCGTGCCGCGGGCGGGCAGCGGGCTCAGCGCGGCGGCGAAGCGGGTGCGCGTCAAGCGGGCCTGAGCGACGCGAGGAACCGCTCGTGCAGGCGCGTCTCGCCCGCGAGCTCCGGATGGAACGCGACGGCCATCACGTTGCCCTGACGCACGGCGACGGGGTGGCCGTCCACCTCCGCGAGGACCTCCACGCCGTCGCCCGCCTCGGCCACCCACGGGGCGCGGATGAAGACGGCGTGGAGCGGGTCGCCGAGGATCTCGAGGTCGGTCTCGAACGAGCGGATCTGGCGCCCGAACGCGTTGCGCTCGCAGCGGACGTCGAGGATGCCGAGGTGCTCGCGGTCGAGCATGATCATCCCGGCGCAGGTGCCGAGGATCGGCCGGCCGAAGGCCCGCAGCGGGTCGCCGAGGCCCTCGCGCTCGATCCCCAGCGTCATCGTCGTCGACTCGCCACCCGGCATGACCAGGCCGTCGAGGCCCTCGAGGTCGGCGGGCACGCGCACCTCGCGCACCTCGGCCCCGAGCGACCGCAGGATCTTCGCGTGGGCGTCGAAGCCGCCCTGGAGGGCGAGGACCCCGACGCGCGGGGGTGTCACCAACCCCGCGTCGCGAGGAGCTGCGCGTCGTCGAGCTTGCGCGTCTCGAGCGACGTCATCGGCGTGCCGAGCCCGTCGGACGCCGCGGCGATCCGCTCGGGATCGCGGAAGTGCGTGGTCGCCTCGACGATGGCCTGCGCGCGGCGCTCGGGATCCTCGGACTTGAAGATGCCGGAGCCCACGAAGACGGCCTCCGCACCGAGCTGCATCATGAGAGCGGCGTCGGCCGGCGTGGCGATGCCGCCCGCGCTGAACAGCGGGACGGGCAGCTTGCCCTCGCGCGCGACCATGCGCACGACGTCGAGCGGCGCCTGGTGCTCCTTGGCCGCCGTGGCCAGCTCGGCGTCGTCGAGGGTCGCCAGCCGCCGGATGGCGCCGGTGATGGAGCGCATGTGGCGGACGGCCTCGACGATGTCGCCGGTGCCCGCCTCGCCCTTGGAGCGGATCATCGCCGCGCCCTCGCCGATGCGCCGCAGCGCCTCGCCGAGGTTCGTCGCGCCGCACACGAACGGGACCTTGAAGGCCCACTTGTCGATGTGGTGGGCCTCGTCGGCGGGCGTGAGCACCTCCGACTCGTCGACGTAGTCGACTTCCAGCGACTCGAGCACCTGCGCCTCGACGAAGTGGCCGATGCGCGCCTTGGCCATGACCGGGATAGTCACGGCGGCCTGGATGCCCTTGATCATCGACGGGTCCGACATGCGCGCCACGCCGCCGTCGCGGCGGATGTCCGCGGGCACGCGCTCGAGCGCCATCACCGCGGAGGCGCCCGCCTTCTCGGCGACCTCGGCCTGCTCGGGCGTGACGACGTCCATGATGACGCCGCCCTTGAGCATCTCGGCGAGGCCGGCCTTGACCCGGAACGTGGCTTCGTCGCGCATGGGGCCGAGTGTATTCGGGCCTGGGCGGAGCGCCAGATCCGGCAATCGCCTATTGCCTGACGCGGCGCCGGACGAGCACGACGCGCTCGCGCGACGGGATGCCGCCGGGCTGGAAGGCCATCGTGACCCGGCCGGCCACCCGGCCTCGCCGCAGGATGCGCCGGACGACCCACCGCGGCAGCGTCGCCGTGACGGTCGGCGGGTCGCGGCCCACGCAGGCGCCGTCGTAGTCGTCGGGGCAGCGCCAGGTCGTGTCGACCGCGACGCGCCCGGCGACGCGCAAGACGAAGCGCCCCAGGCAGTGGTCGGGGCAGAGCACCGACACGATGAGGCTGCGACCGCTCGGCTCGAGCACCGACGGCGTGCGGCGATCCCCGTAGAGGCCCCGCAGGAACGGCGGGAACGTGCGCCGCGTGACGGCCTCGCAGTCGGGCTCGGCGACGTCCGCGGTGTCCGCCTCGGCGCGATCGGTGCCGTCGCCGCAGCGCAGGCGGTCCACGAACCGGTCCCATTCCATCTCGACGAGGTCGTCGCCCGGCCCGGCGTCGACGCTGTCGGCGCCCACGCCGCCGCTGACGCGGTCGTTCCCCTCGCTGCCCAGGACGATGTCGGAGTAGCCGCCGCCGTACACCGCGTCGTCGCCGGCGCCGCCGACCACGACGTCGCCGCCGGTGTCGCCGCTGACCGAGTCGGCGCCGTCGCCGCCCTCGACCTGGTCGTTGCCGAACGCCCCGCTGAGCGTGTCGGCGCCCGCGCCTCCCCGCAGGACGTCGTCGCCGCCGCCGGCGTAGAGGCTGTTGTCGCCGTCGTCGCCGACGAGGAGGTCGGCGCCGGCGCCGGTCGCGCCGCCCTCGATGCCCGGCAGGCGGTCGTCCTCGCCCTGGCCGCCGCCGACGTCGCGCGGCAGGTCGATCAGCAGCGGGTCGCTCCGGAAGCCGTAGTCGAGGTGGTCGCTCCCCGGCCCGCCGTCGAAGGTGTCCGTCTCGCCGGGCGCGCCGCCGTCGGTGATCCGGTCGTCGCCGTCGCCGGCGCGGACCTCGTCGCGCCCGGGGCCGGCGCTCAGGGTGTCCGGTCCAGGCGTGCCGCGCAGGAGGTCGTCCCCGGGGCCGCCCTCGAGGTAGGGGCCCGAGATGTCGTCGTTCCCTTCGTCGCCGAAGAGCGCCTCCCCCGTGCTGGTCGCGACGTCGTCCCCGGGGCCGAGGCGGGCCTGCACGCCGTCGGTGCTCACCCGGTCGTCGCCGTCGCCCAGCTCGGCGCGGCGGTAGGAGAACGTCGAGGGCGCGCCGAAGCAGACGACCTCGTGGGGGCTGACCGCCTCGCACGGCGACCCCGTCGGCGTCACGGGCGCGCCGGCGTCCCGGAAGTGGATGCCGTCCTCGGCGACGAAGATCGTCAGGTCGTTGGCCTCGCCCGGGGCGGCGCGGAACCACAGCTCGTTGGAGTAGGGCTGGCCGGTGTCGCGCCCGACCGTCGCGCCCTCGGCGGCGGGAGCGAGCAGCGCCAGCGCGGCGAGCGTGAGGAGCGCGAGCTTCATGACCGCTGGAACGCTTCCCAGCGGTGTTGGTTGTGGCCTTACTTCAGCCGGAAGGCCTTGATGCGCTCCTCGTACTGCGTCTCGTCCCTCGCGTACACGCCGTAGGCGAGCGCCTGGATGAGGGAGAGCAGCGCCGAGTGCGAGCGCACGTAGGCGGGGCTGTTCGAGGAGTAGTAGAGCCGGACCTGCGCGAGCTTGGCCACCTCGGACAGCGTCGCGTCGGTGATCGCGACGGTGGCGGCGCGCCGGTGGCGGGCGAGCTTCATCGCCCGCGTGACGAGCGGGTGCGGACGGCCCGCGGACAGGCCGATGACGAGCGTCGTGCCGTCGATCCGCCCCAGGCGGCCGAGGGCCTCCTGCGACGGCGAGGCGGCGACCTCGGCGCGGAGGTCGAGCAGCATCAGCAGGTGGCGCAGGTAGGAGGCGAAGAACGCCATCTGGTCCGTGCCGACGATGAGGATCTTCTCGGCGCCGACGACCATCTTGATGGCCTGCTCGACGTCCGAGCGCGACGCCTTGCGCGCGGTCTCCTCGACGTTCACGTGGTCGGCGGCCAGCGCCGTCTCGAACGGGCTCTGGTCGAGCGAGAAGAGCGGCGTGGCCTCGCTGCCGGTCGCGACGGGCGCGGCGTGCTTGCGCCGGTACTCCTCGCGGGCGGAGGCCTGGAGCTCCGGATAGCCCTCGAACCCGAGCGCCTGCGAGAAGCGCACGACGGTCGAGCTCGACGTGTTCGCGCGGCGCGCCAGCTCCTCGGCGGTCTGGAAGGCGACCTCGTCGAGGTGGTCGACGATGTACTGCGCCACGTCCTTCTGCGAGCGCGAGAACTCGTCGAAGCGCGCCTGGATGTAGGTCGACAGGCTCTGGGGTCCCGCGTCGGCGGGGGGCGGTGCGGTCGTCGTCGCGGATCGCTTCATGGGCGAGGGGTGTCTTCGACGCCCCGCCCGAGGTGTCCTCCCGACCCCTTAAACGCGACGCGCCCGGCACAAGTGCCGGGCGCGCCTGCGAGCTGTTCGGATTCCGCCCTGAGAGCTCGCGGAAAGGGCCGGGGCTGGGGGGATATGTGCGCCGAATCCGGACCCTCTCGTTGTAGTTGTCGCGTTCCCCGCAGTCAGGAAGGGACAAACGCCAAATTTGATCCGGAGTCATTTCCCCTGGTGTTTGCGCAGGTTGTCGGCGTGAAGACGGTGCTGACGGTGGTCCTCCGGCCCGCGCAGCGGCCCGCCCTCGAGATCGGCCACGTAGCGGCGGTCGAGGTCGACGAGCTCCCTCGCCCGGTCGCGCGTGAGCGCCGGCCCGTGGCCCGGGACGACGACCTCGGCGCGCTCGACCAGCGGCGCCAGGCGGTCCAGCGTGGCGAGGTAGGCCTCCGGCGACCCCGCCTCCGAGATCAGCGGGATCTCGATCTCGATCAGGTAGTCGCCGGCCAGGAGGATCCCGGCCTCGGGCTCGAACAGCGCGATCCCGTCCGCGGCGTGCCCGTCGGCGGCGACGACCTCGAAGCGGTCGTCGTCGAGCACCTCCGCCCGGAAGGGGGACAGACCCCTCGCGCGGTCGATGTACAGCTCCGCGTCGGATTCCGCGAGCTGCTGCGCGGTCTCGTCACCGAGTGCGGCGAGCGTGGACGCGCCGACGTGGAGTGGGAGGTCGGGGAAGGCCGTCGGGGCCAGCACGTGGTCGAAGTGGGCGTGCGTGGCCACGAGCGCGCGCGGCTCGAGCCCGGCGTCGCGCAGCAGGGCGGGCAGCGCCTCGAGCTCCTCGGGGAGCACCGGCGAGTCGACGAGGACGGGCTCGTCGCCGAGCGGCAGCGCGATCGCGTTGACCTGCCACAGCGCGCTGGTGAGCAGCAGCGCGCCTCCGGGCAGCGGCCGCGTCCGCACTACGTGGCGGCGGCCGCGACCCTGTGGGCCGGCAGCATGATCGCGACCTCTGTCCCCTCCCCCGGCACGCTGCGGACCTCGAGCTCGCCGCCGACCAGCTCGACGCGCTCCTCCATCCCGATCAGCCCGAACCCGTCCTTGCGCGAGCCGGCGCCCTCGAAGCCGCGCCCGTCGTCGCGGACGAGGATGTGGACGCGGCCGTCGCGCTCGGCGATCTCGACCCCGGCCTTCTCCGCGCCCGCGTGCTTGACGACGTTGTTGAGCGCCTCCTGGACGACGCGGTAGATCGTCGACTCGAGCTCGGGGACGAGACGGGTGGTCTCGTCGATGCCGCAGCTCAGGCTCACCTCCATGCCGGCGCGCTCGGCGACCCGCCGCGTCAGCGAGGCGAGCGCGTCGCCGACGCCGAGGTGGTCGAGCGCCGCCGGGCGGACGTCGGCGATCAGCGCGCGCAGCCCGTCGATCCCGCGGCCCAGCGCCTCGACGGCGTCGTCGACCGCGCCCGCCAGCTGCTCGGGGTCGCGGCCGCGCCGCGCGGTCGAGAGGAGCATCCGCAGCGCGGCGAGGTCCTGGAGCGTCTCGTCGTGCAGCTCGCGCGCCCAGCGGCGGCGCTCCTGCTCCGAGGCGGCGAGCGCCCGCCGCACGCCCTCGGCCGCGACGTTCTGGGCGGTGGCGACGGCGCTCGCGCCCGCCGCGGCGAACGCCTGCATGAGCCGCTCGTCCTCGGCGTGGAACTCGGGGCCGTCCTCGGTGCGGTCGAACGCGGCGAGCACCCCGAGCGGCCGGCCCCGGTAGAGCAGCGGCACGAAGAGGCCGGCCTCGGCGTCGACGTACTCCTGCCAGACGAACCGGGCCCGGTCGCCCAGCTCGGAGAGCCGCTCGGGCCGGCGGGCGGCCATCACATGGCCGGTGACCGAGCCCTCCAGCGGCGCGCGCATGCCGACGAGGGAGTGGTCGATGTCGCCGGCGACGAGCTGGATGACCATGTCGTCGCCGTCGGGCAGCGCGATG
>DASVRH010000372.1:0-17909 GCA_036388715.1 Solirubrobacteraceae bacterium
GAGGTCCTCGACGGCGACGGCCTCGGCGGCGACAGCCGGCTCCGCCGCGGCGTCGGGACCGGCGGTGGCGACGGGGGCGACGACGGGGGCGGGACCGGTGGTCGTGCCGGCGGCGTCGTCGGCCGCGCCCTCGGCGAGGGCGGCGGAGGCGACGGCGACCGGGACGGTCGTGGTCTCGGCGGTTCCGGCGGCGAGCACGGCCGCGGCGTCCGGGCGGACCGGCGCGTCGGGCTCGACGACCGCGGGGCGGACGACGGGCTCCTCGGTCGCCTGCTCCTCGGCCACGGGCGCGACGGGCTCGGCGTCGACGGGCGGCGCCTCCTCCGGCTCGGCCGGGCGGGCGGGCGTGTCGAGCCGCGGCTCGCCCGGGCGGGTGTCCGCCTCGGGCCGCTCGCGATCGGCGCGGCGACGGTGACCCGGCGTGACCGACGGGTCGCCGTGAGCGCGCACGCCGTTGTCGCGTCGCTCTGTCTTCTGGCCTTCCGCAGTGGCGGTCCGGGCCTCGTTTCCCTGGAGCGCGAGGAGGATGTCGAATCCCTCCGGCGCCTCGTCCCGCGGGGGAGGTGCGCCCCCCGGCGGTCCGGCTTCCGTGCGTTGGATGTGCATTTAGGTGACGATCGGTGAGGGGATGGTCGGAGTGGTGGTGGGAGCGGCGGCGAGGCCGTACTCGCGGGCGTAGCCCATGACCTTCTGGACGTAGGCCTGCGTCTCGGCGTACGGCGGCACGCCGCCGAACTTGGCGACGGCGCCGGGGCCGGCGTTGTAGGCGGCGAGCGCCTTCTCGACGTCGCCGCCGAAGCGGTCGAGCTGCTGTCGCAGGTACTTCGCGCCGCCCTCGATCGCCTGGGCGGGGTCGGTCGGATCGGTCACCCCGAGCGACGCGGCGGTGCCGGGCATGAGCTGCGTCAGGCCGCTGGCGCCCGCGGGGCTCACCGCGTTGGGGTTGAAGTTCGACTCCTGCCGGATCAGCGCCTTGAGCAGCGCGGGGTCGACGCCGTGCTTGGCGGCGGCGGCCTCGATCTCGGCGGCGAAGGGGGTCGGCGCCCCCCTAGCTCCGGTGGCGCTCTGCGCCATCGGAGCGACGCCCTGGGCGGCGGCGAGCTGCGCGGAGAAGTCGCCGCCGGCGGGCGGCGCGACCGGCGTGCCGCTGAGCGCGCCGATCATCGCGCGGATCTCCTCGACGCGCTGGACGGCGGGGGCGGCGGCGGAAGGGGTGGCGGCGGCGACGCTCACGCGGCCTCCCCCGGGGGCGGCGCGTGGCCGCGACGGTAGTGCGACGTGATCGCGATCTCGTCGAGGACGGCGCCCTCGCGGCGGGCGGCCGTGGCGGCGTGCTCGGCGGCGCGGCGCTCCTTCAGGCGCTCGAGCGCCTGGCGGCGGCGGCTCGCCTCGGTCAGCAGCCGGCGGCGCTCGGCGAGCGCGGCCTCGCTCTGCTGGAGCTGCTGCGCGGCGTCGCGGCGCGACTGCTCGACGCGGTCGAGGTAGGCCTGCATGGAGACGAGGTCCTGGCCCGTGGCGCTGTCGGCGCCCTCGCGCCGCGCGGCCTGCGCGTGGTCGACCTGCTGCGCCGCGGCGGCGAGCAGCGCGGCGCCCCGCGCACGCTGCGCGAGGCTGGCGGCGAAGGCCTCCTTCGCGCGGTCCTCGTCGTGGGCGCGGATCTCGCGCACGCGTTCGAGGCCGAATCGGAATCGGGCGGGGCTCACGGTCGTGTGGTCGGACGGAGGGGCATCGGATTCAGTGCGCCTGGACGCCTATCGGACCCCGAGGTGCAGCGGCGGGATCGCGGAGAGGTCGGAGCCGCCGCCCATGGGCGGCGGGGCGACCGGGGGCTCGTCCACGACGGCCGGCTCGGCGACGTGGGGAAGCGGCGCGCCGACGAGGTCGATGATCCGCCCGTCGGCCTCCTCGGCCGCTGTCGGCTCGTCCACCCGCTGGCAGAGGAAGGTCTCGATCTGGTCGTGCAGGTCGATCGCGCGGTCGGCGACCGGGTCGCTGCCGCGCTCGTAGGCGCCGATCGCGATCAGGTCGCGCTTGTCGCGGTAGGCGGCCATCAGGCGGCGCAGCTCGGTGGCCGCGACCTGCACCTCCGGCGTGGCGATCTCGGTCTGCAGGCGCGAGACCGACTGCAGGACGTCGACGGCGGGGTAGTGGCCGGCGTGCGCGAGCTCGCGCGTCAGGACGACGTGGCCGTCGAGGATCGAGCGCACCGCGTCGGCGACCGGCTCGTTCATGTCGTCGCCGTCCACGAGCACGGTGTAGAGGCCGGTGATCGTGCCCGCGGCGCTCGTGCCCGAGCGCTCGAGCAGGCGCGGAAGCAGCGCGAAGACGCTCGGGGTGTAGCCGCGCGTGGCGGGCGGCTCGCCGACGGCCAGGCCGACCTCGCGCTGGGCCATGGCGAAGCGCGTGACCGAGTCCATCATCAGCAGCACGTCGTCGCCGCGATCGCGGAAGTGCTCGGCGATCGCGGTCGCGGTCAGCGCGGCCTTGATCCGCACCAGCGCGGGCTGGTCGGAGGTCGCGACGACCACGACGCTGCGCGAGATCGCGTCGCCGAGGTCGCGCTCGATGAACTCGAGGACCTCGCGGCCGCGCTCGCCGACGAGGCAGATGACGTTGACGTCGGTCGCGGCGCTGCGCGCGATCATGCCGAGCAGCGACGACTTGCCGACGCCGGAGCCCGCGAAGATGCCGAGCCGCTGGCCGCGGCCGCAGGGCACGAGCGTGTCGAGCGCGCGGACGCCGAGCGGCATCCGGTCGTGGATGCGCGGGCGCGAGAGCGCGTCGGGCGGCGGGCCCTCGGCGGGCCGCGTCGCCAGCGAGGACAGCTCGCGCCCGGTGTCGATCGGCCGGCCGAGGCCGTCGAGCACGCGGCCGAGCAGGGAGTCGCCGACGGGGATCCGCACGGGGCGGCCGGTCGGCGTGACGACGTTGCCGGGCCCGATGCCCGTCATCTCGCCGAGCGGCATCAGGAGCGTGCGCCCGGCGCGGAAGCCGACGACCTCGGCGGGGACGGGCTCGCGCCCGCGACCGGCCGCGACGTCGCAGACCTCGCCAACCTCGGCCTCCAGCCCCGTCGCCTCGACGACCAGGCCGATGAGGTCGCACACGCGCCCGCGGCGCCGGTGCAGGTCGGAGCGCGAGACGACGGTGGCGGCGGCGGCGAGGCGCGCCTCGACGGCCTCAGCCGGCAAGCTCTTGCTCCACGACCTCGCGCGCCCGCCCGAGCTTGGTCTCGAGCGTCGCGTCGACCTCGCCCTCGCCGGTCCGCACGATCGCGCCGCCGCGGCTGACGCGGCGGTCGGCCTCGACGCCGCAGTGCTCGATCCCGCCGAGCTCGGCGACGAGCGCGTCGGTGTGCTCGCGGACCACGTCGAGGTCGTCGGGGTGCACGAGGACGAGGACGCGATCGCGCTCGACGAGGCGGCGCAGCGCGCCGCGGACGGCGTCGACGACGAGCTCCGGCTTCACGGTGATGGCGCCCTGCACGACCTGCTCGGCGATGCGCAGCGCGAGCTCGACGGCGGTGCGCTCGGCGCGGTCGGCGACGTCGCCGCGCAGCGCGGCCAGCTCGGCGGCCGCGGCCTGGAGCGCGGCGGCGGCGGGCTCGACGACGGCGCGCGCGTCGGCGGCGCCCGCGGTGTAGCCGGCGTTGAAGCCCTCGGCGCGGATGGCCTCGAGGTCGATCTCGGGCTCCGGCGGGACGAGCGCGACCGGCTCCTCCACCGCGAGCGGGGCGGCCGGGTCGAGCGGCGCGAACTCGAAGGGCGCCGCGGTCATCAGACCAGCTCCTCGGCCTCCTCGGCGGACGCGCCGCCGAGGGTGATGGTGCCGTTGTCCTCGAGCCGGCGCACGATGGCGACGATCCGCCCCTGCGCCTCCTCGACGACGTGCTTGCGCTGCGGCGCCTGCGCCTCGATGTCGTCGCGCAGCAGCTCGGCCGCACGCGACGACATGTTCGCGGTGATCTTCTCCATGAGCCAGTCGGGCACGCCGCGCAGCGCGAGCGCGAGGTCCTTCTGGTCGACCTCGCGCAGCACGAGCTGGAGCTCGCGGTCGGCGAGGCGGTGGAGGTCCTCGAAGGTGAACAGCCGTGCCCGGACCTCCTCGGCGAGCTCCTCGTGCTCGGCGCCGATGGTCGACAGGACGTTGCGCTCGGTCGAGCGCCCGGCGTGGTTGAGCAGCTCGGCGAGCGTCTCGACGCCGCCGGCCGACGAGTACTCGTGCTCGAGGACGTTCGAGAGCTTGTCGCGCAGCCCCTGCGCGACGTCGCGCACGACGCTCGGCGAGGTCTCGCCCATCAGCGCGATGCGCAGCGCGACGTCGGGCTGCATGTCCGTCGGCAGCTCGGCCAGCACCTTCGCGCCGTGGCCGGCGTTCAGGTTGGCGACGACGAGCGCGACGGTCTGCGGCGACTCGTCGACGAGGAAGGCGGCGATCTGCTCGGCGGGGGTGCGGCGCACGAAGTCGAACGGGCGCCCCTCGGCGGCCTCGCTGACCGCGGCGATGACCTCGCCGGCGCGCTCGGGCCCCAGCAGGTGCTCGAGGACGGAGCGCGCGTAGTCGACGCCGCCCTGGCCCATGGCGTCGGAGGCGATGACCCGCTCGGCCAGCTCGTCGAGGACGAGCGCGCCCAGCTGCGGGTCGACGGCCTCGAGCGCCGTCATCTCGAGCGACAGCGCCTCGACCTCGCGGTCGGACAGGTGCTTCAGCACCTCGGCGGCGTTCTGCGCGCCGAGCGCGATGAGGAGGACCGCCGCCTTCTGGCGGCCCTTCAGCTCGTCGAGCACGGGCCCCGCGGCGGGGACGGCGGGGAGGACGCTCGGCTCGCGCGTCTGGAGGGAGAGCTCCTCGCTCACCTAGATGTCCTCCGCCAGCCAGTTGCGCACCTGGGACGCGACCTTGCTCGGGTCCTTGCGCAGCTGCTCCTCGACGGTCTCGCGCGAGCCCACGCCGACGCCCACCGGCTCGCCCACGCCGCCGTTGCCGGCGGCCTGCGCGGCCTCGAGCTCGCTCAGCGACTGCGGGGCCTCGATCTGGCGCAGCCACAGCGGCTCGGCCATCAGCGCCTCGTCCTCGCGGCGGCGCAGGTGGCGCCCGACGAAGAAGAGGAAGATGAGCGAGGCGCCGCCCAGCGCGCCGTACTTGGCGATGTCGACCGCGCCGGCGGGGACGGGGCCGGCGGCCTTGCCGCCGTCGGCCTTGGGCTGTTCGACGAAGTCGAGCACGCTCGCGGTGATCGTGTCGCCGCGGTCCTCCTCCTGGAGGCCGGCCGCGCCCGCGACCAGGTTCATGATGTTGGTCTTCTCGCCCTCGAGATCCTTGTCGAGCACGAGCGCGACGTTCATCCGGTTGACCGTGCCCGGGGCGCGGACGCTGTCGATGATCGTCTTGCCGGGCGCCATCGTCTTGCGCGAGGAGCGCTTCTCGTAGTTCGACTCGCCGCCCGCGCCGCCGGCGGTCGCGGCGGAGTAGGTCGGGATGTTGGCCCGCGTGCCGGCGCCGGTGGAGGCCGCGCCGCCGCCGCCGTCGAGCTGCTCGGTCTCCTCGACCTCCTCGACGGGGACGCCGCGGTCGTACTTGAGCTGCTTCTGGCTGACCTGGTCGACGTCGAGGTCGGCGGTGACCTTGACCTGGGCCTTGCCCTCGCCGATGGTGCGCATGAGCAGCGCGTTGATCGACGACTCGACCTGGTTGGCGTACTTGGCCTCGGCCGCGGTCTTCGACGCGACGGACATGCCCTCCGCGCCGGCGTCGCCGCTCTGCGGCCAGATCATCCGGCCGGTGGCGTCGGTGATCGTGACGTTCTCGGCCTTCAGCCCCTCGACCGACGACGCGACGAGGTTGGCGATGCCCTTGACCGAGGCGCTCTCGAGCTCGGTGCCGCTGCCGCTCAGCAGGACGGCGGCCGTCGACGGCTTGGCCTCGTCGGCGAACAGCTCGTCGTCGGGCAGGGTCAGGCGCACGTCGGCGCCGGTGACGCCGTCGATCTGGCCGATCGTGTTGGCCAGCTCGCCCTCGAGCGCCCGCTGGTAGGTCTGGCGCTGCTGGAAGTCGCTCGCGCCGAGCTTCTGCTCGGAGAGGAGCTCGTAGCCCGGCTTCTTGCTCGCGCCACCGAGGCCGCCCTCGGCGAGCGCGACCTGCGCCTGCGCGGTCTTGGACTTCTCGACGGCGAGCGCGGTGCCGTTGTTCTGGAGCTCGTAGCCGATGCCGGCCTCGTCGAGCGCGGCGGTGATCTTGCCGGTCTCGGCGGGGTCGAGCCCGGTGCGCATGGTCGAGTAGCTGGGAGCCGCCGCGAGGCGGAAGAGGAAGAAGGCCACGAGGACGATCCCCAGCGCCGAGGCGCCGAGGACGATCTTGGACTTCGTGGGCATCTGCTGGAGGGCGGGGGGCATGGGCTAGACCTGGGTCCTGAAGACCTCGTTGATGGCCTCGACGCCCTTCGTGCGGAGCTGGGACGCGAGCTGCATGGACAGGCGGGCGCGCTCCACCGCCATGACGACCGACGCGGGGTCGGTGGCCGTGCCGGCCGCCAGCGCCTGGGACGCCTCGGCGCCCTGGGTCTGGAGGTCGGCGAGCGCGGTGAGCTGCTTGCCGAGGGCGGACGAGAAGCCGCCGCCTCCGGCGTCGGAGGTGCCCTCGAGGGCCCCGAGCTCCTGGCCCGGGTCGATGGCGCCGACGTCGTCGAGCGGCCCGATGGACCACTCGGTGGGAAGCGCTCCGGCGAGGGAGGAGGGATCGATCGCCGGCATCGCTCTAGCGGAGGAGGTCGAGTGTCTTGGAGAACATGGTCTTGGCGGTCTGCATGGCGGTCACGTTGGCCTCGTACGCCCGCGACGCGGCGATCAGGTCGACCATCTCGGTGACCGGGTCGACGTTCGGCATCGAGACGTAGCCGTCGGCGTTGGCGTCGGGGTGGCCGGGGTCGTAGACCATGCGGTTGGGCGCCTGGTCCTCGGCGATCTCGACGACCTCGACGCCGCGGGCGGGCGTCGCGGAGGAGGACGGCCCCATGGCGCCGGCGAGGGCGGTCTCGAAGCCGGCGCCGGCCTGGCGCAGCACGACCTCCTTGCGGCGGTACGGCTGGCCGTCGGCGCCCTGCGTCGACTGGGCGTTGGCGAGGTTCTCGGCCGTGACGTCCATGCGCAGCCGCTCGGCGGAGAGGCCGCTGCCGGAGATGTCGATGGCGCCGAAGAGGCTCATCAGCGGCTCCCGATCGCGATCTCGAGGATGTCGCCGCGCACGCGCAGGACCTGGGTCAGCGCCTCGTACTCGAGCGCGTTCTGCGCGAGGTTCGCGGCCTCGGCGTCGATGTCGACGCTGTTGCCGTCGGGGCGCATCGGCGCGGTCTCGTCGACGGTCGCGCCGATCTCGGTCGCGGCGACCGCCTCACGGCCGGCGGGCATCGCCGCCTGCAGCGCGGTGTGGAAGTCGACGTCCTGACGCCGGTACCCGGGCGTGTTGACGTTGGCCAGGTTCGAGGCCAGCGCCTCGTGGCGAAGGCCTGCTCCCTGGATGGCCCGTTCGAGGGCGACGTGGACGGTGTCGAAGATCTCCATGCGAATTCCGGGTTCGCAACGAGGGTCGCCCGTCCGTGGGCTCGTTCGTCTGTTTGGGTCCTGCCGGCGCCTCCATGGCGCCTTCGGACGAGGTCATCGGACCTTCGTCCGTTGTCTTTAGATCTCAGCCCGCGGCGTCGAAGGTGGGTCCGGCGTCGACGCCCGCGGCGGCGTACCCGCGCAGCGTCGCCCGGCCCTGGTCCACGCGGGCCAGCTCGGTGGCGACGGCGTCGCGCGTGGTGCGCAGCAGCTCGGCCACCTCGCCCTGCACGGCGAGCGCCCGCTGGAGGGCGGGAACCTGGTGGGGCGCGGGGCGCGGGGGCAGCGCGGCGAGCAGGCGGTCGCGCTCGGCGTGCAGCGCGGGGAGCTCGTCGATCCGCCCCTCGGCGGCGACGCGGCGCTCGGCCCACGCCAGCTCGAGCAGCGCCTCGGCCGGATCGCTCATGCCGCGGCGATCTCCGCCCACGCGTCACGCAGGTCGGCCAGCAGGGAGGCGGTCCTGCGGATCTTCTCGACGTCGCGCTCGAGGCGCGCCTCGATCGTGAGCTTCTTGCAGAAGACGTAGATCGACTGGAGGCGCTCGGCGACCTCGCCGCCCTGCTCGACGTCGAGCGTCACCAGCAGCTCGTCGACGATCGCGTCGGCCTTCGAGAGGCGGTCCATGGCGTGGCGCCAGGCGCCCTCCTCTGCGGCGATCTCCGCCTGGCGGAGGAAGCGGCCGGCGCCGTCGTACAGCATCACGACGAGCTGGCCGGGGCTGGCCGTCATCACGCTGCTGGATCGGTACGCCTGCGGCGACGCGTAAGGGTTCATCGAGCCTCCGGGGGACTACAACGGTCGCCCGGGTGGTCGGGCGACCGCCGCGCGCCTTGAGGGCGCCTCGACGTCCCTACGAGTCGTTGTTGACCGACGGGAGCCGGGCCGCGAGGTCCTGGCTCTGCGAGTTCAGCTTCGACAGGGCGGTCTCGAGCGCCGTGAACTGCCGCCGCAGGTAGGTCTCCTTGCGGCCGAGGCGCTCGTCCATGCGCTTGAGCTGGTCGCCGAGGCGGGTCAGCTCCGACGTCGACGCGGTGATGCGCCCGTCGAACATGCCGCCCACCTCGGTGAACGGCTGGATGACGGTGTCCAGGCGCGCCGACAGCCCGGTCGAGAACGCCGTGCCGCGGAGCAGGTTCTCCACGGAGCCCGGGTCGGACTCGTAGGCCTTGAGGAACTTCGCCTCGTCGAAGACGAGCCTGCCGGCCACGCTGTCGGGGCTGGACGTGCCGCCCGTCGCGACGCCGGTCGAGACGCCGATCTCGGCGAACTCGTCCATCGTCAGCGAGTTGCCGACGCTCGCCGGGTCCATGACCGCGACGCGCAGCTGCGAGAGCATGTTGTTCAGCCCGCTGTCGCCGAACAGGACGCCCTTCTTGGCGTCCGCCGTCGTCTGCGGGTTGGTGACGCGCTTCTCCGTCGTCCGGCTGCGCGTGGCGTCCACGACCGCGTTGTAGGCGTCGACGAACGCCTTGACGCGCGTGGCCAGGCCCTTGCTGTCGACGGCGGCCACGCCCACCGTGACGGTGGCGGGGGTGCCCGGCGCCGTGGTGCCGCTCAGCGTCAGCTCGAGGCCGGCGACGGCGTCGGTCACGCTGTTCGAGCTGCGCGTGTACGCGGTCCCGTTCACGCTGAACTGGGCGTCGACGCCCGTGGTGTTCGCCGTCTCGCCGGTGATGATGTTCGGGCTGTTGACGGTGAAGTTCCCGCCCGCGCCGGTCGCCCTGGCCGAGACCAGGAGCTGCCCGTTGTAGTTGCGCGCCGCGACGGGGGCGTTCGGGTCGGAGTTGATGACCCGGACGATGTCGTCGACGGTCGAGTTGGCCGGCACGTTGACGCTGTACTGCGACCCCGTCGACGTCGTCGTGAAGGTCAGCGTCGTCGGATTCGGGCGCACCTGGGTGCTGAACGTGCGGCTCGCGCTCGTCGCGACCTGCGTCACGTCGACGCTGTACGTGCCGGGGGTGATGCTGCCCACCGCGCGCGCGCCCACGCGGGCTGCGTCGCTGGTGGTGACGGCCTGGGTGGGGGCCCATGTGCCGGAGGAAGCCAGTGCCTGAGCGGCGGACTTGAGCGTCTTCAGCTTCGTCGAGATGTCGCGCAGCGCGTCCTGCCGTGCCTGCACGGCGGCCTGCTTGCGCTCCAGCCGCCCTCGCGGCTGGCGTTCGATCGCCATCAGCTGGCTCACGATGGCCTCGGTGTCGAGGCCTGACGAGAGCCCGCCGAGGCGGATTCCACTGGCCATGGTCCTAGGTCACCTCCTCCTTCAAGCGGCGAAGTCCGGGTCGCCGCTCACGTCGATCGCCTCGCGGAGCGAGACGGGGCGCACGACGTCGCCCTCGACGGTCCGCAGCTCTGCGCGCACGTGACCGTCCTGATGATCGAAGCGAAGCTCGTGCCCCTGCGCGTGGAGCGCATGGAACATCCGCGACGCCGCCTCCATCTCCTCGAGGACCGAGACCGGGATCACCGGCTCGGCCACCGGCTGCGCCGGCGACTCGGTGCGACGCGCACGCGCCAGTGCCAGGTCGTAGACCTGCGCGAAGCCCTCCGGGTCCGTCCGATCGACCGGACGGGCACCCTGCGGTCCCGTCGGCGGTGTCGGCCCAGTCGGCGGCACGATTGGCGGCGTCATCGATTCCCCTCCGTGGTGTGCACCGCGCCCGTCCCTGGACGCGGATCTGCGAGGGGCTATCGGAGTTCTGGAGCATCGCTTGACCGCCCGCTCCGGGCGGCAGCCATGTGTTCGATGACCTGGACACGCTCGCCCGGCGCCTACGCCGCCGCGCCGAGGTGCTCCAGCAGGCGCGCCGCGCCGCTGTGATCGGGCTCGAGCTCGCGCGCCTCCTGGGCGAAGACGACGGCGTCGTCGTCCATCCCGCGGGCCCACGCAACCTGGGCCAGGCCGAGCAGGGCGGCGGCGTCGACGCCGTCGCTCTCGCACGCGGCGATCCACTCGTCGGCGGCGCTCTCGAGGAAGCCGCGGCGCAGGTAGAGGGCGGCCAGCCCCTCGCGCCGCTCGCGCGCGGGCACGTCGATCGTCTCGTAGCGCCCGGCGAGCAGCTCGAACGCCTCGAAGGCCTCGACGCGCGCGAGCGCCTCGAGCATCACGAGCGCGGTGCCGGCGGCGTCGGCGGGCAGCGACGGCGCGGGCTCGTCGCCCGCCGCCGCGTCGCTCCACGCGCGCAGGAGGGCGCGCTCGCCGGCGGGGATGCGGTCGCTGGAGTCGCGCTCGAGCGCGGTGCGCGCGGTGGCGACGTCGCCCTCGGCAAGCGCGGCGAACGCGATCGAGCGCGCGGCCTGGGGGGCCCAGGGCGAGTCGGCCTCGATCGCCTCGAGCACCGCGACGGCGTCGGCGAAGCGCGCCTGCGACAGCAGCGCCTCGGACAGCGCCAGCCGCGCCAGCGCGCTGCCGGGCTGGGCCGCGACGACGGCGCGCAGCTCCTCCTCGGCCAGGTCGGCGGCGCCGGCCTCGTGCAGCACGGCGGCGAGCAGGAAGCGCGCGCCGGGCACCATCTCGGGCAGCGCGGCGTGCAGCTCCTCGGTGACCTGCGCGGGCGTCGCGCCGTTGGCGAGGCGGACGGTGGCGTAGGGCTCGACGACGCCGATGAAGGTCGCGTGCTCGGCCAGGCAGTGGCGCACCTCGGCCTCGGCCTCGTCGAGGCGGCCGGCGGCGCGCATGAGCTCGGCGAGGGCGAGGCGCGGCAGGTAGGTGCCGGCGCCGATGGCGGCCGAGTAGTGGCTCGGCGCGTCGCCCAGCTCGAGGCACGCGCGCAGCAGCCGCTCGGCCTCGGCGTGGTCGCCGGCGTCGCGGACGGCCAGGGCGCGCTCGAGGACGATGTCGGTGAAGCCCGGCAGCCGCTCGAGCGCCTCGTCGGCGATCGCATGCAGGTCCTCGAGGCGGCCGGTGACGTGCAGCGCGCGCACGTAGCGCGCGGCGAGCGAGGGGACGAAGCCGAGGCGCATGATGCGCCCGTCCTCGCCGCGCACGCGCTCCCACGCGAGCGCGAACTCCTCGGCCGCCACGGCGTCCTCGCCGACCGCCATGTGCTCGGAGCCGATGTTGAAGTGCAGGAAGGCGGAGTCGTCGCCCTCGGCGGCCTGGCGCTCGAGCAGCTCGAGGTTGCGGCGCGACTTGCCCTTCTCGTCGCGCACGACGCCGAGGTAGCCGAAGTGGTCGATGCGCACGTCGGCGATGACGAGGCGCTCGGGCAGGTAGGCGGGGAGGTTGTGCGCCCACTGCTCGTGCAGGCGGCCCTCGAAGCGGTACTCCTCGCGGTTGCGGAACATCCGCAGCGCGTTGAAGTTCATCGCGTGGCCGTCCTCTTCGTCGCCGACGAAGTTGGTCATCACGACGTAGTAGGCCTCGCGCCACGTGCGCCCGAGCAGCGCACGCAGGCGCGGCCCGTCGCCGTCGACGAGGATCTCGTCGGCGTCGAGGTAGATGATCCAGTCGCCGGTCGCGGCCTCGACGGAGACGTTGCGCGCCTCGGAGAAGTCGCCGGTCCACTCGTGGTGGAGGACCTTCGCGCCGAACGACTCGGCGATCTCGACCGTGCGGTCCCGCGAGCCGGTGTCGACGACGACGATCTCGTCGACCCAGTCGCGGACGGCGGAGAGCATGCGGCCGAGCATCGCCTCCTCGTCCTTGACGATCATGCAGAGGCTCAGCGTCATGCCCTCGGCGGGCTGCGCCTGGCGGGCGATCTTCTTCGCGCGCGAGCCCAGGTCCTTCAGCGCCATCCGCAGCGGCGGCGGGAGCTTGACGTGGGTCAGCCCCTGGCGGCGGCGGCGCGCGATCTCCTCGATGTTGCGCTCGACGTGCGGCAGGTCGGGGTCGAGGCGGTTGGCGGCCCTGAAGAGCTCCTCGGCCGGGCCCAGCTCGCCGAGCTCGTAGAAGGCGATGCCGGCGTAGTTGAGCAGGACGGGCTCGCGGGGATCGGACGCGAGGGCGTCGAGGGCGCCGCGGGCGACGGCGGCGAAGACGGTGCCCATCCCCTTGATGTCGGAGCCGCCGGTGGCGAGGCCGGCCTCGAGCAGGTCCTTGCGGGCCTCGTAGCGGCGGTGGACGTCCTCGACGGCGGCCGCCTCGGCGAAGAGCGCGAGGTAGGCGGGGACGTCGCGGGCCGAGAGCGCCTGCTGGGCGCGGGCCCCGAGCGAGGCGGGCTTGGGATCTTCTTCGGGGGACGGGGTGGCGTCGGTGAGGCGCAGCGCCATGGCGGGGGAGGGCCTTTCGCGTCGGGGGGAACAGCGCGACCTTCACGCTGCGTGGTCGGCAGATTTCGCGCCACCTTGAGGGGTCCGGGGGGGTCCCCATTTCTGGGGAGGGGCACCCTGGACGCATCGCCTCCTCAAGACCCCAAATAGCGGGGATGCGGAGGTGGACCGAACGGCCCGATACATGGCTCGTCCCTCACCCCCGTCCGTCCCTCGCAGCAAGGAGCAGCACCCGTGACCCCCCCGACCGCCGCCCGGCGCCGCCTCTCCCCCGAGGACACACTCGCGCTCTGGCAGCAGTACCGCGACACGAACGATCCCGGTCTTCGCGACCGGCTCGTCCTCACGTTCGCCCCGCTGGTCAAGTACATCGTCTACAAGAAGGTCCGCGAGATGCCGGCCCGCTGCGAGGTCGAGGACTTCATCTCGTGCGGCCTGGAAGCGCTGATCCAGTCGATCGACCGCTACGACCCGGAGAAGGGCGCGACGCTCGAGCAGTACGCCTGGACCCGCATCCACGGCGCCGTCCTCGACGAGCTGCGCCGCCAGGACTGGGCGCCCCGCTCCATCCGCCGCTGGGAGCGCGACGTCGAGAAGGCCGTCGAGGAGTTCACGGCCCTGCACCGCCGTCGCCCCACGCGTGAGGAGCTCGCCGAGATGCTCGGCACCACGGTCTCCGAGCTGCGCCGCCGGCAGGACGAGATCCAGCAGTCGGACATGACGTCGCTGAACACGCTCGTGCTCTCCGACGACGAGACGACGATCGAGCGGATCGACACCCTCGCCTCCACCGACGTGCGCGTCGACCCCGAGCACGCGACGGCGACGATCGAGGCCAAGGAGAAGTTCCGCGAGGCCTTCGCGCAGCTGCCCCAGCGCGAGCGCGAGATCGCCGTGCTGCTCTACGTCAAGAACCTGACCCTGGCCGAGATCGGCGAGATCATGGGCGTGAGCGAGAGCCGCGTCTGCCAGATCCACGGCCAGATGAAGAAGACGCTGCGCAAGGCGCTCGACGACGACGCCGCGCTCTTCCAGCTCGTCGCGTAGGGACCGCGAGGGACTGATGCTCAGGCGAAGCGGCGCGCCGTCGCCGCTTCGCCCCTAGTCTCGCCTGAGGATGCGGTGGGAGCGCACGATCCGGGCAGGGACGCTTCTCGAGGTCAGCTTCGACCACGCGCGTGCCGACCCGCCGCAGGCGCTCGTGCTCGAGGTGGACCGCGGGCGCCTCGCCTGGGACGAGCAGGGCGAGGAGGGACGCTCGATCCGCGTGTGGGCGGACCGTCACGAGACGGTCGTGCTGCGCCTCACCGGCCGCTTCGCGAAGGTCAACCTCACCGCCTGGCACGCCTGGCTCGAGCACGACGAGCTCGACGGCGAGGTCGTGCGCCGCGGCGAGCGGATGCTCGCCGAGGACCGCCCCGCCGGCACGGTGCTGCGCTGCGGCGACGGCGACCTCGTCGCCCGCGTCGACGTCAGGGTGCGTCAACGCGCGCGGACGTCGAGCGAATAGGCCCAGACCAGGGCCTCGGCGACCGCCGCGTAGAGCTCGGGCGGGATCGCGAGGTCGATCTGGAGCCGGGCGAGGGCGTCGGCGAGGGCCGCGTCCTCGCGGACGGGGACGCCGGCCTCCTTGGCCAGCGCGAGGATGCGGTCGGCGACGTGGCCGGCGCCGGCGGCGACGAGCTTCGGCGCGGCGTCCGTCCCCTTGTCGTACCTCAGCGCGGCGGCGCGGCGCGGCTTCTCAGGCTCGGGCATCGAAGGACTCCTCGCGCGGCCGGAGGGTGACCGTCGCCGGCCGGTCGGTGGCCGAGGCAAGCGCCTCGCGGAACTCGTTCGCCCCCGAACCGACCAGCTCCGCCGCTCCCACCGCGACGCCGACGGTCGCGCTCGTCCGCTCGGGATCGACCTCGAGCAGGAAGTCGAGCCGGCCGAGGGCGGGTGAGTCGAAGCGGATGCGGATCGCGTGGCTCTCCGGCGCCGCGGACGACGAGGCCCCCGCCGCGTCGGGGTCGACGCGGAACCGGACCCCTCCCGGCAGCGGCAGCCCGACGGTCGAAGGCGAAGGGTCGGTGGGGGTGTCGGGGTGGACGACCTGAAGCGCGAGGCGCTCGGCCGTCACCTCCTGCACGCGGACGCGGAGAACGTCGCCGGCGGCCAGCTCGGGCGGCAGCCGCGCGGGGACGCGCACGCCGTTGAGCAGCAGCATCCCGCGCGGCCCCTCGCGCTCGAGCACCTTCGCGGGCAGCACCATGCCGGGGCGCAGCGCCGTGTCGGCGAACAGGCCGCGCAGGAGGACGAGGTCGACGATCGGTCCGGCCATCGAGGCTCAACATCCTCGCGCACCGTCCGACCAACGAGTGCGTATGGAGCGTGGGCTGTACATCGCCGCGTCCGGGATGCTGTCCGAGATGCAGCGCCAGGACCTGATCGCCAATGACCTGGCGAACGCGTCGACGCCCGGCTACAAGGCCGACCGCACGGCCCAGCACTCCTTCGCCGAGATGCTGCTCGAGAACCGCGAGACGGGCGCCGACGTCGGCCTGCTCGGCTCCGGCGTCTCCATCGCCCGCCAGGTCACCGACCTCGCGCCGCAGGCGGTGCGCGAGACGGGCGAGCCGCTCGACTTCGCCATCACCGGCGACGGCTTCTTCGGCATCCAGACCCAGGACGGCCTGCGCTTCACGCGCAACGGCCGGTTCATGGCCGACGGCCAGGGCCGCCTGACCGACCAGATGGGCAACCTCGTGGTCGGCCGCGACGGCAACCCCGTCGTCATCGCCGGCGACGGCACCGTCGACCCCGGCCGCGTGGGCGTCTTCAACGTGCAGAACGCGCGCAAGGCCGGCGAGGGCCTCTTCACCGGCGCCGCCGGCGGGCCCGCCGAGGGCCAGGTGCGCTCCGGCGCGCTGGAGGGCTCCGGCGTCGACGCCGCGCGCACGATGGTCGACATGATCGCGTCCCTGCGCGCCTTCGAGGCCGGCCAGCGCGTCATCACCACGATCGACTCGACGCTGCAGAAGGCAGCGAACGACGTCGGTCGCGTCTAGCCACCGCTGGACGCCTCCTAAAGACGCCGCGACGGCGTCCGACTACACCGGCCGAGAAAGATCGCCCATGGCTGGACCGCCCCTTGGCGGAGGCCAGGGCTCCCCCCCAGGAGACCCGTGCTCGAAGGCATGTATACGGCGGCCGCCGGAATGGCGGCCCAGCAGGAGCGGCTCGCCGCTCTGTCCAACGATCTCGCGAACGTCAACACGACGGGCTACAAGCGCGTCCGTGTCGCCTTCCGCGATCTCGTCTACACGCCTGCCGGCCCCGGCACGGCGCCGGGCATCCAGGAGGGCGCGGGCGCTGCCGCCAAGACCGTCGGCCGCGGCGCGGCCCAGGGCGCGCTGAAGCGCACCGACCGCAGCCTCGACGTCGCCGTCGACGGCCCGGGCTTCATCCGCGTCCGCACCGCCAACGGCGGCCAGGTCCTCACCCGCGACGGCGCGCTGCAGATCGACTCGCAGGGCCGCCTGGTCACCAACCAGGGCCACCTGACCGGCGTCACGCTTCCCGCCGGGACCTCGGAGGGCGACGTGAACATCGCCGCCAACGGGCTGGTCACGGTCGGCGGGCGCAACGTCGGCAGCCTCGACCTCGTCACCGTGCGCGCCACCGACGGCCTCGCGGCCAACGGCGACAACACCTACTCGCTCACCGCGGCCAGCGGCGCCGCGAACGACGGCGGCGTGCGGATCACGAACGGCGCGCTCGAGATGTCGAACGTCGACGTCGCCGACGCGATGGCCGACATGATCGAGGCCCAGCGCTCCTTCGAGCTGGCGTCGCGCGCCATCCGCATGCACGACCAGCTGCTCGAGATCGCCAACGGGGTGAAGCGCTGATGACGGTTCCGGCGATCGGGGGCGCGATGCCTCTGCCTCCGGGCTCCGAGAAGCGCACCGACGCCGAGCGCGCGGCGCTGGGCTTCGAGCGCATGCTGCTCGTGCAGCTCACGCAGCAGCTCTCCAAGACCGCCGAGGGCGAGGAGGGCTCGAGCGCCGCGACCCAGGCGTACCGCGACCTGCTCCCCGGCGTCATGGCCGACGCCATCGTCGCCGGCGGCGGCATCGGCCTGGCCGACGGCCTCGCGGAAGGCGGGGTCAAGTGACCACGCTGATGCCCGCCCCGCCGCTCGAGATCGGCACCGCCGTGCTCGGGCACCTCGCCGACCAGCTCGACTCGAGCCGGCGCCTGCTCGACGCCGTCCTGCGCCAGGGCGCGGCGACGCGCCGCCAGGACGTCGAGGGCGTGCTCGCCTGCCTGACCGAGATCCAGGGCGAGATGGACCGCCGCGGCCGGCTCGAGATCGAGCGCGCGCAGCTGCTCGTCCGCGCCGCCGGCATGCTCGGGCGCCAGCCGCACGAGGTCACCCTCGACGGCCTCGTCTCGCTCATGGACCCCGCCGAGGCCGGCCTCGCCCGCGAGCGCTCCGCCGAGCTGCGCGGCCTGCTCGCCGAGATCCAGCGCGAGCACGTGATCAACCGCGCCCTCATGCGCCAGGAGCTCGCCTTCCTCGACCACCTCGTGCGCCTCGTCGGCGCCGAGGAGGAGCCCGGCTACCGGCCGCCCGGCGACGCCTCCGTCGCCGCCGCGCGCGGCGCCTCGAGCCTCTCCAGCCACCGCGTCCTGGACCTCAAGGCATGAACGTCTCGAGCTTCATGGGCCTCCAGACGGCGCTGCGCGGCCTGCTCGCGCAGCAGCGCGGCCTCGACGTCACGGCGCACAACCTGGCCAACGCCAACACCGTCGGCTACTCGCGCCAGGAGGCCGCGCTCGTCGCGTCCGACCCGCTGCGCGTCTCCGCCGGCGCGCTGGCCAACGGCTCCGGCGCGCTGCTCGGCACCGGCGTCGAGGTCGAGGCCTACCGGCGCCTGCGCGACACCTTCCTCGACGTCCAGTACCGCGGCCAGAACATGGCGCTCGGCGGGCACGAGACGACGGCGCGCGCGCTCGGCAGCGTGGAGGCCGCGCTCAACGAGCCCAGCGACGGCGGCATCGGCGCGCTGCTCGACAAGTACTGGGCCGCGTGGGGCGACGTCGCCAACTACCCCG
>DASVRH010000373.1:0-18919 GCA_036388715.1 Solirubrobacteraceae bacterium
GACCCCGCCCGGCGGTCCGCGCACCGGCGCGCCACTGCGCCCGACCGGCAACGGCGGCCCGGCGGACACCGGCCTCGGCGGCCCCCCGACCTCGTCGGGTGCCCTCTGATGGCAGGCCCGACGACCGATCGGTTCGGTCGCGACGACAGCGGCTCGGGCAACTCGGCCACCGGGGTCCCGACCCCTGCGCCGACGCACCCGGACCATGACCTGCGCGAGGAGGGCCTTCCGGACCTCCTCAAGCGGCTGTCGAACGAGACCACCACGCTGGTCAAGCAGGAGCTCGACCTCGCGAAGGCCGAGATGGCGGAGAAGGGCAAGCAGGCCGGGAAGGGCGCCGGGATGTTCGGCGGCGCCGGCCTGCTGGGACTGGGCGCGTTCGGCGCGTTCACGACCTTCCTCATCGCCCTCCTGCAGACCGCGGTGAACCACACCTGGCTGGCGGCGTTGATCGTCACCGCCGTGTACGGCGCCATCGCCGGCGTCCTTGCCCTCCAGGGCAAGAACAAGATCCAGGAGGCGACGCCTCCTGTGCCCGAGCAGACCGTCGAGACACTGAAGGAGGACGCCGAATGGGCCAAGACCCAGACGCGATCCGGCGCGAGATAGAAGAGACCCGCGAGCGGATGGGCGAGACCGTCGGAGCGATCGGCTACAAGGCCGACGTCCCCACGCGCGCCAAGGAGAAGGTCAGCGGCACCGTCAGCTCGGTGAAGGAGTCGATCGTGGGCGCGAAGGACAGCGTCAGCGACTCGACGCCGAGCGCCGGTGACGTCAAGGGCGTCGCCAAGCGCGGCGCCGGCATCGCCCAGGAGAACCCGCTGGGTCTCGCCGTCGGCTCCATCGCGATCGGCTTCCTCGCCGGGATGCTCATCCCGACGACGAACGTCGAGAACGAGAAGCTCGGCCCGGTCGCCGACCAGGTCAAGGACCAGGTCAAGGAGACCGGCCAGGAGGCTCTCGATCGCGGCAAGCAGGTGGCCCAGGAGGTCGCCAACACCGCGCAGGAGAGCGTCCAGCAGGTGAAGGAGGACGTCAAGGAGACCGCCCAGCAGGCGGCGCAGGAGCAGGGGGAGGGCCTGAAGTCGAGCGCGCAGGACAGCGCCGAGCAGGTCCGCAGCACTGCGACCACCTGACCGAATCGCGAGTGGGCCGCCCTCCGCTACGGTGCGCACGATGCACCGGAGGGCGGCCCGCACGCTTCTCGCCGCGCTCGGCGCGGCGCTCCTGGTCCCGTCGCTCGCGGCGGGCCACACGCTGAACTCCCCGACGGCGGCCGAGGGCGAGCCGCTCGTCTTCGACGCCGGGCTCGCGATCCCGACGGAGTACGACCCGCAGAGCGGGACCGCGACGGAGAACGTCGACTTCGACGGCAAGCCCGTCACGGGTGGGCCCGGCGAGTTCGAGATCCCCACGATCGAGGACGACGTCGACGAGCCCGACGAGACGGTACGGCTCGTCGTGACCTCCGACGGGCATGAGGGCGTCGGCACCATCACCGACGACGACCCCGCGCCGACGCTGTCGATCGGCGACGTCACCGTGGACGAGAGCACGGGCGCGGCGACGATGACGCTCAACGCGTCGAACCCGAGCTCGCGCGACATCACCGTGCCGCTGACGCCCGTCGACGGCACCGCGACCGGCGGCGCCGACTTCGGCCTGCCCGGGTCCGTCGTCCTGCCCGCGGGCATGCGCAGCGTCGCGTTCGGCATCCCGGTCGGCAACGACTTCGACGACGAGGAGGACGAGACGTTCACGGTCCGCCTCGGCACGCCCGACAACGACGCGACGGTCGGCGACGGTGAGGCCGTCGTGACGATCGTCAACGACGACCTGCGCGTGGTCGACGTCGACGACGCCAGCACGCCCGAGGGCGACGGCGGCCAGTCGATCGCCCGCTTCACCGTCCGCCTCAACGCGCCGACGTTCCGGACCGTCACGGTGAAGTACCTGACCGGCGACGGCCTCGCCCGCGCGCCCGGCGACTACCTCGCCCGCCTCGGCACGCTCACCTTCGCGCCCGGCCAGACCGCGGCGGTGGTCGACGTCCCCGTCATCGGCGACGACCGTAAGGAGAACCCGGAGGCGTTCGCGCTCTGGCTGACCGAGATCGGCAACGCCCGCCACGGCAAGGGCGTCGCGGTCGGCGTGATCGTCGACGACGACGGCGGGCCGAACGCCGACACCTCCGACGTCACGCCGCCGCAGGTGACGCTCGGCGCGCCGAAGGCCAACGGACGGCGCGTGACCATGCGCGTCTCGTGCCCGAGCGCCGAGAAGCTGTGCGCCGGGCGGATCACCCTCTTCAGCGTCGCCGACCGGCGGTCGAAGTCGCGCTCGCTGCGCCGCGAGCGGCGCCTCGGCGGGAAGTCCTTCAGCCTGCGCGGCGGGGCGGCGCGCACGGTCGCGGTCACGCTGTCGAGCGCGACGGTGCGCGCGGCGCGCAGGGCGGGCCGCCTGAAGCTCCAGGCGTTCGCAGTCACGCAGGACGCCGGCGGCAACGTCGACACGCGCACCCGGCGCGCGACGCTGCGCTACAGGCGCAGGTAGGACCGCTCGCGGTCGCCCGCGAGCTCCTCGACCAGGTCGGCCGCGCGGGCGGCGCCGTCGTGCTCCGCGCACCAGCGCGCCGCCGCGGCGACGTTGGTGCGGATGCGCCGCGAGGCCAGCGCCTTGCGCACGGCCAGCCTCACCCCGCGCGGCGTGACGAACCGGCGCGGCAGGCGCGTCCCGAGCCCCGCCCAGTCCACGCGCGACGCGTTCTCGTTCATGTCGCCGGCGGCCGGGCAGCAGACGACGCTGCACCCGCTGGCCAGCGCGCGCACGACCGTGCCGTGGCCGGCGTGGCAGAGGACGGTGTCGCAGCGCGGCATCGTCTTCGCGTACGAGAGCCAGTCGACGACGACGGCGTTGTCCGGCACGTCGAGCGGGGGGTCGGGCGTGCGGCGGTTCCACGTCGCGATCACGCGCACCGGCTCGTGGGCCAGGCCCTCCAGCGCGGCGCGCAGCATGCGGTGCTCGGGGTCCTGCGACGTGGAGGGGGCGACGAGCACGACCGGTCCGTCGCCCGGCGGCGGCTCGACACCCGGCTCGCCCGGGATCTCCCACAGCAGCGGGCCCGTGACGTGCGCGTTCGGGTACGGGTCGCTGCGCGGGTACTCGAGCTGGGGGAGGGTGGCGAGCAGCGCGAGCTCGCGCGACACGCCGTTGTGGACGTGGTCGCGCGGCGGCAGTCCGAGCCGCGCGCGCGTCTCGTTGAGCTGGTCGCGCCCCTGCTCGAGCGCGCCGCGCACCATCAGCCGGTGGCCGCGATCCCACAGCTCTCCACCGAGCCTCGTGCGAGGGAGACGGGCCCCGATCGAGTAGATGGGGAAGCCCGCGCCGGGTCGCGGGTCGACGTGCGGCACGAGCGTCGCCACCGGCGCTCCCACCATCTCGCCGGCCAGCGCGGGGGCGAGCGTGATGATGTCGGCGACGACGGCCTCGGCCCGCCACTCTTCGATCTGCGGCGCGCTCTCCCCGGCCGCGCGCACCGCCGCCTCGTACGGCTTCAGCGGCCGCTCCTCGGTGGGGAACACCTGGTACTCCTGCGCGGCGACGAACGTCATCCCCTCGCGCTCGACGTGCTCGCGCCACTTCGCCCACGTCTGGAGCGCGACGGCGTTCCCGCGCCGCGCGAGCTCGGCGCCCAGAGCGATCATCGGGAACGCGTGCCCCGGGTCGCCGAAGGCGCCGAGGAAGAGCCGTCTCACGAAGCGTTGAGCTCGGCCAGCATCCGCAGCTGGTCGAGGCGGCCCTGCTTGTCGAACGCGAGCGGCGTGGCGCCGAGGGTGTGCACGCCGGCGTCGCGGTAGACGGCCAGCTTGTCGCGGACCTTCTCCTTCGGACCGACGAGGCTGACGGTGTCGATCAGCTCGGGCGACAGGCGCGCGGCGGCCTCGTCCTTCTTGCCCTCGAGGTAGAGGTCCTGGACCTCCTTGGCCTCCTGCTCGAAGCCGTAGCGCGTGACGAGCGCGTTGTAGAAGTTCTTCTCGCGCGAGCCCATGCCGCCGACGTAGAGGGCGAGGAAGGGGCGGATGAGGTCGTGGGCGGCGGCCTCGTCCTCGGTGATGAGGACGTTGACGCTCGGGGTCATCATGAACCCGTCGAGCGACCTGCCCGCCTTGTCGGCGCCCTCCTGGAGCAGCGGCTTGAACTCCTGCACGTGCTCGGGGCTGAACAGCATCGGGATCCACCCGTCGGCCACCTCGCCGGCGAGCCTCACGTTGTTGGGGCCGATGGCGGCGAGGAAGATCGGGATGCGCTCCTGCACCGGGGCGATCGTGAGCTTCAGCGCCTTGCCCGGGCCGTCCGGCAGCGGGAGCTCGATCGTCTCGCCGTGGTACTCGAGCCGCTCCCGGGTCAGCGCCTTGCGCACGACCTCGACGTACTCGCGGGTGCGCTGGATCTGCTTGCCAAAGCGCTGCCCGTGCCAGCCCTCCGCCACCTGCGGGCCTGAGGACCCGATCCCGAGCAGCATCCGGCCGTTGGAGAGGTTGTCGATCGTCGCCGCGGTCATCGCCGTCATCGCGGCGCTGCGCGCGGGCATCTGGAAGATCGCGCTGCCGAGCTTGATCCTCTCCGTCAGCGCGGCGAGCCAGCCGAGGATCGTCGCGGCGTCGCTGCCGTAGGCCTCAGCGGTCCAGACCGAGTCGTAGCCGAGCCGCTCGGCCTCCTGGACGATGTCCTGCTGGTCCTGCGAGGTGAGACCGAGGCCCCAGTAGCCGATGTGAACCCCGAGCTCCATGTTTCTGCAAGTTGCCTTTCGTCAAGAAGGACTTCGAGGGGTAATGTCCAGGACCCTAATGCGATCGAGGCGCCAGCGACGTATCGAGGACCTCCGGCTCGCGGTGGAGTGCCTGCCCGAGCGGACCAAGGAGGCGATGCTGGACGGCATCGCGTCGAACACGATCATCGTGGGCGCCTACACCGATCGCAACGGCGGCGTGTGCCCGATGCTCGCCGCGCACCGCCACGGCGGGCGGACCAACCTGCTCGCCTTCGCGAAGGCGTGGGACCGTTTCTGCGGCGCCAAGCGCCCGCGGCTGGCCACCGAGCGCGAGCTCATGATCCTCAAGTCGCACCTCGAGGCGGCGTCGCTCGGCGTCTCGCGCGCGGACTTCGACGCCGCGATCTCCTCGCACCAGTCCTCCGCCCGCGCCCGGCGCGAGCGCGAGGCCGCCGCGGTGGGCAGCGACTGGCTGCACGACTCGCCTCGGGACCCGGCGCCCGAGCGCGAGCCCGAGCTCGTCTAGTACGACTGCGTCCTGGTCCTCGCGCCGGCGACCGTGCCGCCGCGGCGATCGAGCTTGACCGTGAGCACCCACTGGAGCGGGCCGATCCCGCGGTCGCTGATCGCCACGGGGTAGGTCAGGCGCCGCCCCGTGCGGTAGTCCCAACGGCCCAGCGCCTGCCGGACCTGCCGCTCGCTCCACCCGTTCAGCCAGCCGCACTTCTCGATCGACTGGGCGGTCTTCAGCGTCTGCTTGCGCCAGTCGATCGGCCGGAAGCCGCGCTCGCACGCGAACGTGTCCTCCTCGCCGTCGTTCGGGCCCAAGGGCGAGCAGCCGCCGGCGACGGCGGCGCACACCGCGAGGAGAGCCGCGCGCGCCCGCACGCGGCGCAGGGTAGGGCTAGTCCTTCGCCTGCGGGATCAGTTCGCCGCCGGGCCGCTGGAAGACGATCTCGGGGATCACGCAGCCCGGTGAGAGCGTGAGGAGGAAGCGCACGGACTCGGCGATGTCCTGCGTCGTGATCATCTCCTCGGCGGGGATCATGCCCTTGACGAAGTCGGTCATCGGCGTATCGACGAAGCCGGGGCACAGCGCCGTCGACTTGATGCCGTCGTTCGCGAGCTCCTTGTTCATCGCCTGGGTGAAGCCGATGACGCCCCACTTCGTCGCGCTGTAGACGCTCAGCCAGGCCTCGCCCGACTTGCCGCTGAGCGACGACGTGTTGACGACGAGCGCGTTGCGGTGCTCGGCGCCGGCCGCCTTGAGCATGTCCAGCGCCTCGCGGTAGAAGAGCGGGATCGAGCGCAGGTTGGTGGAGATCTGGATGTCGAGCTTCTTCGTCGTCAGCTCGCCGACCGGCTCGCCGATGCCCACGCCCGCGTTGTTCATCAAGAGGTCGCAGCGCCCGTACTTGTCGCGGTGCGCGTCGACGACGCGCTTGATGTCCTCCTCCTGCCCGAGGTTGCCGGCCACCTGCTGCACGTCGTGGCCGGCGTCCCTCAGCTCGTCGTGCGCGGCCTCGAGCTTCTCGGGGCGGCGGGCGGCGAGGGTGACGCCCCAGCCCTCCTCGCAGAGCAGCTTCGCGACGGCGAAGCCGATGCCGCTCGAGGCTCCTGTGACGATGGCTGCGCGGTCCGGCATGGGCGGAAGGCGGGGCACACTACAGTGCTTCGCCGTGCTCCGGGTCTGTGCTCTGCTGCTCGTTTCGCTGTCCCTCTTCGCGGTCGGTTGCGGGGGCGACGACGACAAGTCCCCGTCCTCCTCGGAGACCACCACGACGGACGGCGCGGCGACGAAGGTCGAGTTCCCCGACGGCGGCAACAAGACGATGCGCGCGCTGCGCTCGAGCGCTCCCGAGGGCGCGGTGTTCGCCCCGAGCGTCTCGCAGCTGCGGCCCGGGTCGAACCGCATCGGCTTCGCGCTGTTCGACGAGTCGCGCGCGCAGGTGTCGCCCGATGCGGTCGCGGTGTACGTCGGCGGGACGCAGGGGCGCGGGCTGCGCGGGCCGTTCGAGGCGCGCAAGGAGTCGCTGCGCGTCAAGCCGCCGTTCATGTCGCGCCAGACCGCGGCGGACCTCGACGAGGTCGACTCCTTCTGGGTCGCTGATGTGGATCTGCCGAAGAAGGGCCGCTACGTGCTCACCGCTCTGGCGTCGGTCGACGGCGAGCTCACGTCGACCTCGCAGATCGAGATGCGCGCCGGGCAGCGCGGCGGGCCGCCCGACGTCGGTGACCGCGCGATCAAGGTCGACACCGACACGGTCGACGACGCCGGCGGCGAGCTCGAGTCCATCGACACGCGGATCCCTCCCCTCGCGGAACTCCACGAGAAGTCGCTGAGCGAGGTGCTGGGTCGCGAGCCGGTGGTCCTGGCGTTCGCCACCCCGCAGCTGTGTCAGACGCGCGTGTGCGGGCCGGTGGTGGACGTCGTCGCGCAGGTCAAGGCGGAGGCGGGCCGGGACGACGTCGCCTACATCCACCAGGAGATCTACAAGGGCAACGACATCAACAAGGGCTTCCGGCCGCAGGTCGGGGCCTGGGGGCTGCCGACCGAGCCCTGGATCTTCCTGATCGACAAGGCGGGCAAGATCGTCGAGCGGTTCGAGGGCGCGGTGAGCGTCGAAGAGCTGTCGCGCGCGGTCGAGTCGAAGCTCTAGATGGCGGACCGCGACGACCGCTGGGAGCGTGAGGACCGTGAGGACCGTGACGTCGAGCGTGACGAGACGCCGGCCGAGCGGGCCGACCGCAACCTGCTCGAGCTGCTGCAGGAGCTGCGCGTCGCCGTCACCGGCGTGCAGGTGCTCTTCGCGTTCCTGATGGCGGTGCCGTTCCAGCAGCGGTTCGAGACCGTCAGCTCCACGCAGAAGTGCGTCTACTTCGCGACGCTGCTGCTGAGCGTCGCCGCGACCGCGTTCATGATCGCGCCGAGCGCGTATCACCGGCTGAACTTCGCGCAGCGCGACAAGCGGCACATCGTCGACGCCGCCTCGCGGCTGGCAATCATCGGGATGGTGTTCCTCGCGCTGGCGATGACCGGCGCGGTCACGCTCATCACGGACTTCCTCTACAAGTCGGGCACGGTGACCGTGACGGTCGCGCTGACCGCCCTGCTCTTCGCGACGCTCTGGTTCGTGCTCCCGCTCATCCGCCGGGCGCAGAACACGAAGTCCTAGGCGCCCACCGCGATCACCGTCAGGTCGCCCTGGTCGAACTTGACGCCGGAGTCGCCGCCGTCGGACAGGCAGTGCATCGCGACCTGGTGCGTGCCGGCCGGCAGCTCCGGCGTGCGGCCCGTGATCGCGAGGGTGTCCCGTGCGTTGTTCGTGAAGAGGGAGACCGCCATCTCGCTCGAGAAGACGTCGCCGGTCATGAAGGGCTCGTCGGGGTCGTCGAGCGAGAGCGTGCACCTGGCCGGGTTCGGGGTCGCGTCGGGGTTCTCGTCGAAGATCCGCGCCGTGGCGGTCGCGACGAGACGACTCGTGAACGTCGTGGTGATCGTCGTCTCGAGCTGATCGGTGTCGCCCGTCCCGTTGTTCGGGGCGAGCTGGGCGTCTTTGACGTTCGAGGCCGAGGCGGACGCCGTGGGTCCGGCGGGCCCGGTCGGCCCGTCTCCGCCCTGCGCGCCGGGGTCGCCCTTGGCGCCGGGCACGCCCTGCGGCCCCTGAGGTCCTTGCGGCCCCGCCGCGCCGGCGGGAAGCTCGTTCGCGGCAAAGTCCGCGCGCTTGAGCGAGCCGTCGCGGACCTTGCGCGAGTTGACGGCGTTGTTCTTCAGCTCCGCGGTGCCGACGGCACGGCTCGCGATCTGCTTCGCCTTGACGCTGTTGCGCGGCAGCGACGCCGCGGCATAGCCGGTGCCGCCGAGGGCGACGAAGAGGGCGAGCGTCGCGACGACGTTCGCGTACGTGGGGCGGGGGAGGCGAGCCATCTCGCGACCCTACCTCCGCCCACCCGCGCCCGACTAGCCTTCCCCGCGGGCCCGCCCGTCGGGCCCGCGGGCCGGTAGCTCAGTTGGTCAGAGCAGCGGACTCATAATCCGTTCGACGCAGGTTCGAGTCCTGCCCGGCCCATCCCAGGTTCGCCGTGGTTCTCGGCGTTTCGCGCCTCTCGGATGTGGCCCGGAAGACTTCGACGAGCGCCGTTCGTGTTCCCAAATGGGCTGTTGACGTGCCGGTTGGCCACCACGACGAGCACGAGGGACACGTCATGGCGGGCAAGGCATCGGGGCACCTTCAGGTGCGCGGTGAGAAGGGGAAGCGGCAATGGCACGCGTTGTGGCGCGACGCCGCCGGCCGACGGCATCACCGGGTCCTCGGGCCCGCGCACGTCAAGGATTCGGGCGTGCGGAGCGATCGCGGCGCGGTTGTCTGGCGGAGCGGCAACGGTCCGAAGCCTTCGCCGGAACACCTGACCCCGCGCGAGGCACAGGCGCTGCTCGAGGAGCTGCTTGCCGAGGCGCGGCTGGCGCCGCCCGAGCCTGTTCCCCAGGAGGCGGCCCGGACTCTGGGCGACGCGTGGGCGGAGTGGCTGCGGCACATCGAGTTCGACCGCAACCGCAAGCCGAGCACCGTTTGCGACTACGCCTCGCAGACGAGGCGGTACTTGCTCGACGAATTCGGCGCCGACCTCCCGCTCTCCGAGCTGACGACCGAGCGGATCGAGGAGTGGCAGCAGGAGATGCTCGAGCGCGGCCACCTCGCGCGGCGCACCATCCAGAAGGCGCAGGTCTGCCTGCATTCGATCCTCAAGCGCGCGAAGAAGAAGCGCTGGGTCGAGCGCAACGCGGCCGAGGACGCCGACCGCATCACGCTAAAGCCGTCCGGGGACTTCAACGTGCTGTCGGTCGAGGAGGTCGAAGCGCTCATCCGTGCCGCCGCCAACGAGACCGACGCGGCCATCTTCCGAACCGCGATCGGCTGCGGTTTGCGCATGGGGGAGCTGCGCGCGCTGCGCTGGCGCGACGTCGACTTCTCGCGTCGGCTCATCCACGTTCGCTGGTCGATCGCCCGTCACACGCTCGACCGGCCCAAGTCGGCGTGCGTGCGGAGCGTGCCGATGGCCGACCAGGTCGCGGTCGCCCTCGACGGCCTGAGTCGCCGCGGTCGCTTCGTCGGCAGCGACGACTTCGTCTTCTGCACGCCGCTCGGCGAAGCCAGAAGCGACTTCTTCATCCGCCGCGCGTTCTACAAGGCCCTAGAGCGAGCCGGCCTCGGGCACCTCCGCACGAAGGACAACCCGATGCGGTTCCACGACCTCCGTCACACATTCGGCACGCTGGCGGTGCAAGCCGCGCCGATCTCAGACGTGCAGGCGTGGATGGGCCATGCACAGATCCAGACAACGATGATCTACGTGCACTACGTCCCCCAGCACGACGCGGCGATGAAGCTCACGCGACTGTTCGACGCGGCCACGCGGCCGGCCGAGCTCGCGCTCAGGACGTAGGGGAGACCTGCCGCAAGAGCCACGTCTCGATCGCACTGCGGTGGAAGCGCCGGTGCCGGCCGATCTGGATGCGCGGCAGCGGATCGCGCAGGCGCCGCGCATACTCGTAGACGCTCGACCGCGGGACCGCGAGAAGCTCGGCGACATCTACCGCGGTGAGTAGTGGGTCGGCGAGCGTGACGTGGGCCTTCACGACTCCTACGGCGCGCGCGCCGCCCCTTTCCGGCCGTCGGCGCCTGCCGCTCTCGCGCGGAACCTGTAGCCGGCCGCCGACTGGCGCGCGGCATAGGCGCCGGCCTGGTCGCTTACGGCTCGAAGGAGAACGCTCACTCGATCATCAGCACGAGCATGGCTTCGTGCTTGTAGCTCTCAAGGTCACTCAAGATCCAGGGCGCCTCGGTCGCGCGGCGCCGATAGAACCGCACCGTCGATGAATCGCCGACGGCGAACACGACGTCAAACGCGCGCCCGGGGAAGGCAGAAGCCAGTCGATCGGCAAGGCCGTGTGCGTAGAGCCATCCTTGGCCAAGAACCTCATCACGGTCAGATCGACCTAGCCGGTCGTCGATGTGCACGTGGTTGATGAGCGCCTCGCGTCCGGTCTGGTCGAGCAGGTTGCCGCCAGGCGCCGAGTCAGCCTCAAGGGCCAAGAAGACACATCCATCCCGTTCCACGAAGCCCGCGTCAAGAAGGATGCGAAGCGACGATTCAAGCGCTGATCGACGCGTCGGCTGCGGCGCTAGCTGGCGCATCGACTGGTTCATACGCTCGGTGATGGTCATCTACGCACGCGGTACCCATCCGGTGCCACTTGGAGGCGAGAGAAGCAGCGCCGAGTATCGAGCTGCGGCCTGCGGTCGACGAGGCTGGGGAAGGCGAGGCGTCGGAGCCGCGCGTTCACGCGCGGCACGGCGACGTTGCTACCCCTGCACCTACCCCCGCAGCAGCTGCGGGGGTAGGCGGCCGCTCGGCCCCGTTCCCACCTGGCTTCGCGTGGCCTCCGCGGGCTCGACCACCCGCCCACCCCGTGGAACAAGTTCTCTTGGGGGGTCGGGTGGTCGATCCCACTCCGGTAGGTAGCTGTGGGGACGGGGCCGAGCGGCCGAGAAACGATGGTGGGGAGGGGCAGGACCAGCAGTCCTGCAGACGGGACGACGTGTGGACGTACGGCGGGCAGTGAGGGCGGGCAGATCGGCGGCGGCGATCAGCGACTCGCAGCGGTGCATCGCCCGCGAGGCACGGCTGAAGCCTCCACGACCGAGTTACAACCTGATGGTGCGCTCTATCCGGCCGGGGGCCGGCGGCGTCTCTTGCGACGGATGCTGGATCCAGCGCAGGGCCAGGGCTCGGTGCTAGCCGCGTGTCTGTCGTCCGACACGGGACTAAGCCGCTCAGCGAGCGGTCCGATTATGCGCCTCCGCACTGGGCCGCATCGGCGCGTTTCCACGAAATTGGGCGCGCCCGGCGACGCTGAGGCGGCTGGCGTGACGGGCGATCGCCGACGCGGCGACGGTGGTAGGCGGCGGAGCGATCGCCAGCTCGGCCAGGTCTGCTGGTACATGCCACTGCGCTGGATGCGTGCGAATCATCCCGCCGAGGCTTTCAGCGGCGTCGATCAGGGCGCGCACGGCATCAGCTTGGCTGTCGACGACGGTTGGCTGCCCGAACCACGCGACAGGGCGTCCTGTCGCCGTGCGCCACGTAGCCGCGACGAACAGCGGCGCTCCGGTGCGCACGGCGCAATTAATCACCGCGGACGAGGCGACCGATGGACGCCCGAGGAGGTTGGTCGTCAGCGTCGCTCCTGGCGGACGCCGGTCGAGCATGACTAGTACGAGGCGGCCGTGTACGAGATCCTCCTCTAGGTCTGCGATTGTCGTGCTCTCGGCGGTGCGCGTGAGCACGCCGCAGCGACGACGAACGCCGGTGAACAGCGCGTGCCGCCAACGGGGCGTGATCCGACGTCCGACGACCACCGGCGTCAGACCGTGTTCGGCGACAAGCCATGCGCCGGCCGCGTCGAAGTCACCGAGGTGCACTGACAGGACGATGGCGCCGCGGCCCGATTCCTTGATCTGCTCGAGATTCGAGACGCCGATCGCCACAAAGGCCCCGTTTTGCCGTGCACGCCCCCGCCGCGTGGCTAAGCGCGCGAACCGTACGTAGTAACTCCAGACAAAGGCGGCGTTAGCCCGCCGGTGGCGTCGCACGTCGGCTTCGTCGACGAGGCCGAGGGTCACCGCAGTCTCGGCCGTCGCGTCGAACTTTCGGTTTGGCGCGAGGGCGGCCAGCCGGCTAAGGACATGTTCAGGCCGCCGCATGCCGCCTCGCCGGCCGCCCGAGGCGCAGGTGTTGACGCCGCGCAGCGAGCGCGCTCTCGTAGACCCGTAGGACCTCGTCGGCAACGACGTCGGCCCTAAATCGCGATGGCATATCGCGTTGTCGTATGGCGACCGAGTGGCGGAGGACCTCGTTGTCAACTAGCGCGACGAGCCGGGCGGCGAACGCCTCGGTGTCGCGCGGGTCGACCACCGCCCGCGGGTCAGCTAGCAGTTCGACGTAGCCGGGGTTGTTACCGCCGAGGACCACGCCGCAGCCCGCGGCGAGGGCCTCCAGAATGACGACGCCAAAGCTCTCGCCGTAAAGCGACGGAAAGCACGCGACGCGCGCGCGTGCGAGCGCCCGCAGCTTGGTCACGTCATCGACCTCGCCGTGGAACCTGGTCGTATCTGCAATGCCGCAGCGACGGGCGCGACGCTCTAGGCGACCTCGCAGCGGACCGTCGCCGATGATCGACACCCGCAGCGGCACGCCGCGCTCCCGCCCAGCGACGGCCACGGCGTCGATGAGCTCGGCCGCCCCCTTGCGCGGAACCAACCGACCGACGAACACGACCTCGGCCGCAGTGGAACCTCGACCCTGGGCGGCCAGCCGTCGCACGCGCTCGACGTCGAGCAGGTTCGGGACGATGCGCTCGGCGTCGATGCCGGACCATCGAGCCGCGAAGCGGGCGGCCACTGCGCTTACGCTGATGATCTCATCGAAGCGGGGCGCCGATCGGCGCTTCAGTGTCCGTAGAGCGCGAGCTCCGTATCGCGCAGCCATCCGGTCCGACGCGACGTGGTAGGTGCCGACCACGGCGCAGCGCGAGTCGGCGCGAGTTATGAGACGACCGGCCATCAGCGGGGAGTACGGGACCTGCACGTGCAGAACGTCGAAGCGGCCTGCGTCGAGGGCGCCCTGAA
Source organism: Solirubrobacteraceae bacterium (assembly GCA_036388715.1). Taxonomy (GTDB): domain Bacteria; phylum Actinomycetota; class Thermoleophilia; order Solirubrobacterales; family Solirubrobacteraceae; genus CADCVT01. The sequence continues at coordinate 13,462 of DASVRH010000373.1, forward strand.
GGCGCCGCGCGTCGCTAAACGCTGGCATCGACAGCTGGTTGCCGTTGAAGCGGACAGTGACGTTCCGTGCCAGGGCATGCACCGCCGCACCTCCGATGTCGCGCTGCGTCGACCGCCCGAGCAAGTACTCCACGTGGTGCCCGCGTTGTATGAGCGCCGCGCCGAGCGTCATGACGTACACGCCGATTCCGCCGACACGGTCGACGGTGTCGTCGTACACCAGTCCCACGCGCAATTTCGACTCGCTCGTCATCGCGCGCCTTCGGTTCGCCCTGGCGCGCGCAGCAGCTTCGACCAGCGCCGTTGCTCCGCGCGCGCAGGTGGTTGCTTTGGGGGCGGCGAGAAGCGCCGAGGGCAGCGGCAGTGTTCCGTGAGCCGTGCGCAGCCCACGTCGCATGCCTCAAGGACCGGCCGGCGGCTGCGCAGAAGTTTGGCGATGTCCGTGACGTCGATCGTCCGGTCGTGCGTTCGCATTGCGTCGCGGCCGACACGGCGCACGTGGTCCTCACCGTCGACGGCGAGCAGCTTGACGCCCTCGAGTGCGACGTCGACGACGAAATACTCCCGCAGCTGTTCGGGCTCGTAGACGTTGAACTCCTCGGCGAGTTGGATGACATCGCCGACTTGCACCGGCGGGTTGATCGCGATCGCCAGCAGCGGCGCGGTGCGCGTGATGTAAAACCCCGCGATGATGGTTGCGACAGCGGCAATCGCCCCAGCGATCGTTTCGTCGACCGGGCGCAGCCACGTGTTGGCCGTTAGCGCGACGATCGCCGTAATCCCGGCGATCGGGCCGAGCGTCGCCGCAGCGCGGTGCAGTAGCCATATGCGAGTAAGGCCGCGCCAGTAGCCGGCAAACGATGTCGCGCAGACGCTGCCCCGCCCGCCGCGCAGGTGCGGCCGAACATAGAACCAGTCGATCAACCCCGAGAGGAAGATCAGCGCCGAGCAAGCGAACGCGATCAGCACCAAAGCCAGAGCGACCGGCCGAGTGTCGTGCTTTGCGGTGTGCACGTCGATGAAGCCCGCCGCCCCAGTCGCCCAGATAACTGCAGACGGAACGACGACGGCGGCGAATGCCGCGGCAATCGCCCATCGCTCGGAGGTCGGGAGAGGCGGAGGGCCGCCCTCGTCGCGGCGGTCGTGGCGGGATGAGCGGCCGATCAGCCAGAGCGGCACGACAACGATGAGAGCGCCAGCCAACAGCGCGTTGGCCTCCCAGGACCATCCGAACGCTCTCAATAGAGCTAGCAGCGTGCCGACCGCCAGGCCGTGAAAGATGGATGCGGTCGGGCTCACGTGGGGCGCCACGACCCTAGGTCGGGCGGTGGACGGAAGGGTCGCCTCGGACCTCCTCGCCTCTGCGACCGAGTTGCAACCTGCTCAGGCTGTCTAATCGTCCTACGGCCGGACGGCCAAATCGCGACGGATGCCAATCCGACTCGACCGACGTCCTAACAATCGGATTCCTGCGTACCGGGTGGCTCGTTCGGGACCGCTACGGCGGCCGGAAGCAGGGTGCCGCCACGCTCATTCGAGCCAGCCGAACCAACCTCGCGCAACTGCTCGGCGGAGGCAGCGCGGGCCACGGTCGACGGTCCATCGATAGGCCGCAGGTTCCCTGAGACGCCGAAAAGGCTGAACGGGCCCTCCATCCTGGCAATCAGGGCACCTAATGCGATCGATAGAACGCCGGGCAGGGCGAGTCCGCCCGCAAACAATTCATGGCCGCTGAAGACCGCCGCGACCGCCGCCAAGGCGATCACTACGCCCGCGAAAACAAGGATGGCAGGGCCGTTTCGTTCAGCTAGATTCTGCTGGCGGCTGGGTTCAGCCATGTGCGTCCCTCACGCGGGTTCGTACGACGTTGTACTCGTGGTTCACGCCGTAGGTCGTTTCCGCGCGCTCCGGCCTTGAGGCAACGTAGATAGTCGTCTGGATGCGCACCGCTCCCCTCGGGCGAACGCGTTGACGACAGGCGCAGCCAGTGCAATCGGTGGGTGCGACAAGCTCGCGTGTCGCTGCAGTCGCGACAAGAAGGCGGTCCACACCGACCGGGTTCTCGCTTCGTCGAAGGAAGTCCTTCTTTCCCTTCCGCTGACTGTGTTCTTGCAGGCAGGCAGGCGGGCGGGCGTTCTTAGGCGGCGTGGCCTGCGAGCCCTACTCGCGCTGCCTCGAGGTGAACCCGGCGCGCGCGGTCGCGGACCCGGCCGACAGCTTCAAGGACATCGAAAAGTTCGTCGTCTCGCCTGAGGTTACGGAGAGCCCCGCGGTGCGTGTTGCGGACGGTCGAGTCAGCGAGTTTCTCGGCCGCTGCGATCTCCGCCTGAGTCATTTGCTCGAAGTAGTGCTGCTGAACGACGCGCCGCTGGCCGCGGGGAAGGCGCTCAACTGCTCGTTCGCACGCACTTCGCACTCGTGCGTACGGCGCGTACTCCTCGGCCACAACGAACAGGCTGTCGATGTCCTTTGTCTGGAGCCACTGCCAGAACGCCGGCGAGCCGGGTTCAGCTCGGTCCAGCAGTACGGCGTCGAGGACCTCCTTGATGCCGTGGTCATGCGGCAGGAGGGTGTCATGCTCACTGATGTCACCACGGACGTGGTCGAGCGCCCTGTGGGCAAGCGTCGCTTTGAGCCACGGGAAGAACCGCCTCGGGAACGGCCGCGGGCACGAATGCAGAGCCTCAAGGAGCGCGTGCTGAACGACCTGGTCGAGCTCGCGCCTGTCGAGCTCGTTAACTCGGGTGGCCTCCTCACGGCGGTGGCGCCCATCCGCGCCGGGATCGATGTCGACGCCGCCGTACCGGTGGAGGCTTCGTGCAACGGCTCGCCACGTAGGGGCGCAGACGACGATCAAGAACTGGAGCTCCGGGTCGCTCGCTTCCCGCCGCCGAACCTTGCCCACGAGCGTCTCCAGCACGCGGTTTCGAGAGTCCCAATCGCTCATCTTGGTCCAGAACTTCCAGTCGTCCAGCGCGGGCACGACGAACTCAGAACCCGGAAGCTCGTCAAGGTCCTTTCTCTCGTTGATGAGTCGGAACGTCTCGTCGCCGTGCGAGCTCGGGCTGACGTCTGCGTCGTAGCCGTAGTGCAGCCGAGCATGATCGATCTTCCGCCTCTGGTCCTCCTCGATCACGACGCGACGGAGTCGACTCGCGCGCGCCGCTTCGCGTTCGACCTCGCCTGGCAGGATCGGCAGCTCACTGGGAGCGCGATCTGGCTCGGCTCGTCTGGCGTGCTTACTCACGGTGCTTCTCCTTTGAGAGAGCTTCGCCGAAATTCGGCCTCATAAGAGAAGGCGGGAGCACCGTCTACTCCAGCGCGTCGTACGTCGTCGTCATTCAGTCAGGATCGCAGGCGCTGTGGCCGAACCGCCGCAGGGACAGGGGCTTCGGCCTCCAGCGCGACCGCTTGCGCCGCCGGACGCGCGAATCGGCGCGATCGAGTCGCAGCGGCCGCCGCCAGCAGGGGCGCGGTGCGCCACGTCGGCTACGCTCGCCGGCGGTGGATGTCGCCATCGTCATTTCGTCGCTCAGCCTGGCGGTAGCGGCGGGCGGCCTTCTGTGGAATCGGAACATCTGGCGCCTCGCGCGAAAGACCGACGTTCGCGTCATGGCGTGGCACGACGGAAGCGGCGTCGACATCTATGGCGCGAGTCCGGATGCCGTGGAGACCGAAGACGTGATTGCCGTGCGGGTCTTCAATCACGGCGAACAGTCGGAGTACGTGATGTGGACAGGCGTCGAGTCGGTAGCCGGCGAACCGCTAGCCGATGACAAACCGACTGCCGCAAGGATCGTCGATGAGCCGCCCCCGAAAGCTCGCACCCTGGCGCCCCGCGCCCAGATAGCAACCGATTTCAAGGTCCCCGCGCATGCGACAGGTAACGGGTTCATCGGCTATGCGGTTCTCGGCACTGGCGAACGTGTCTATTCGGTGCCGGCGATGCCCGATACGGGACTCGACGACATCCACACACACCTCCTGCAGACGCTCGATAAAGCAGGCGAGGAGCCGGAGGATTAGAGTCGTCGCCCGCCCGCTCTCGCCGGGCGTCCCTTTGCAGCCGGGCTAGGTAATCACGCACGAATGGTGGCGAGCCCGCGAATTGGCCGCTGCGAGCAGCACTCCTCTCTCGTCGCGAATTGCACGGTCCGCGATGCTTAGCTCGCCGACTACCGTGATCTCTTGCCGCCCCGAGCTTCACTAACGCCAAGAACCAGGGATGGTCGCCGTGGGGCGTTTGCCCGAACTGCTGCTTCGCAGTGAACTAGGCTCCCAGAGTGGATCCCAGTACCGCCACCGTGATCGTCGGCGTCGCTGGACTCGTCGGCACGACCATCGTCGGGCCACTCATCCAGCATCACATTCAGAAGGACCGTGAGAGCCAAGACGACGTTCGGCGAACGCTTGACGCTGCGACGGAACCGCTGGTCGCCGTGACAGGGCTGCTAGCCCTAACGACCTCGAAACTGTTCGACGACCGTGTTCCTGAGGCGGAGCGAGCGGCCCTGCTCGATCAACTGCAAACTCAGGTTTACCTCGTAGAGAGTCACGTCTTGAAGCTGAGCATGAGGTTCGGCGCACAATCATTGCTCGTACAGGCGTATGGGGCAGCGGGCGGGGCGCGAGCGAAACAGGCCGAGTACTTGTGGGATCGGCGCGAGGGGCTGATCAAGCAGTTCAGCGAGTACGAGCAGCGGATGAACGAAGCCGAGGCCGTGTACGACGCGGCCTATGAGTCATTCATTCAGGAAGCACGGAAGTTTCACGAGGATTCTGGCTGGCCATACCTCCCAGCCGCAAATAGTCGAATGCCGGCGGCCGCAGGCCGCGAGGGTGGTCGGTAACGGAGAGCTTCGCGACCGCGGAAATACGTGCTGAGCTCGGGTCAGACTGGCGGAGGTGTCGATCGGTACGGCGGCTAATCGATCGGCGGGTTCGTCCCGCGCCTGGGCCGACGGCCGGACAATAGTTCCCCGCGGTGTTCCCGAATCGGCGAAACGAACGTCTTCCAACCAGCCGAACCTTCAGATACGATCGACTGATCGGGTCAACCGACGCTCAGTACTAGCCCTCATAATCCGTTCGACGCAGGTTCGAGTCCTGCCCGGTCCATGACCGGGGGCGTCCGGGCCTACGCCGGGCGCCACGGCGCTTTCTAGGCGACCGCGCTGGCGCGGCCCGCCCACCCGGCCACGGCCCGGACCGTCCCGGGTTTCGGGCCGACGAGTCGGCGCTCAGGACGGAGCGGAGGCCGGCCGCGCCAGCCACGTCCGAAAGCAGCAGCCGTCGCGTCAGCCTGGAGCCATCGGTCCGGACGACCGCGCGCGGATCGGCTCGTCGATGGCAGTGCGCCTGTTCGGGGACCGAGCCACTGTGACGCACGGCCCAACGGTGAGGCCTGGTCGGCGACAATGCCGACATGTCGCTCGTGGTGCGCGAGATGGGCGTCGAC
>DASVRH010000374.1:0-10031 GCA_036388715.1 Solirubrobacteraceae bacterium
CGCCAAGGCGCTCGTGTTCCCCAACCGCGACGGTGACCTGCGGACGACGAAGCACGACGGGGGACTGGCGTGGCCGGACGTGGCAGCCGGTCCCAGCGGCCGTCGGGGGCGGTGAGTTAGCTCCGAGCAGCAGAAAGGCCCGCAGTTGCGGGCCTTTCGGGTGAGTGGAGCTAGCCGGGCTCGAACCGGCGACCTCCTGCATGCCATGCAGGCGCTCTCCCAGCTGAGCTATAGCCCCTTGGGACGTGCGCATTGTAGCGTTGCGCCATGGACGTCGTGGGCTCCGACGAGCCGGCGCCCGGCAGCGGCTGGGAGCTTCTCCGCGACCCCAAGGCGCTGCGCGTCCTCGCCAACCCGACCCGCATGCGCATCTACACCGCCGCGGTGTACGAGCCGGTCAGCGCCAAGGAGCTCGCCGATCGCTTCGAGCAGCCGCTCTCGCGTCTCAGCTACCACATGCGCAGGCTGGCCGACAACGGCCTCCTGCGCGCGGTCCGTCAGACGCCGCGCCGCGGGGCGATCCAGACGCACTACCGCGCGGTCGCGACGTTCGAGGTCCACGAGGACGTGCTCGACGCCGCGGGCGCCGAGCTCCGCGCCCTGTTCGCGCAGGCCACCGTGCGCGACGTCGCCGAGGATCTCCTCGACGCGGCGGGCAGCGGGGCGGCCGACCTCGAGGACTACCTCCTCACGCGGGCGCACTTCCGGCTCACGCCCGAGGGTCGCAAGCGCCTCTTCGACGAGGTCGTCGCGTTCTTCAACCGGCTGGCGGAGCTCGAGCCGGAGCTGCGGCGCGAGGCGGAGGCCCACCCGGAGGCGACCGAGGAGGTCAACGTCGTCCTCGCCTTCTACGAGGGGCAGGCCCGGGCCGGCCGCAACCGCCCGCTGCTCAACGCCAGCCCGCATCCGGACCTGCTGCGCGAGGACGGGCGCCCCGCGGCGATCCCGCCGGTCACCGAGCGCCCGTACTAGGACTGCGCGGGGTCCGGCGCGGGCACCGGGTGGCCCAGACCGCGCCGCCGCGCGAGCACGGCGCCGGCGACGACGACCACGAGCAGCACCCCGCCGCCCGAGGCGGCGAACGCCACGCGCGGCGAGAGCACCGCGGTCACGACGCCGCCCGTGAGGAAGCCGATGCCGGGACCGATCGCCATGACCGCCTCGAGCAGGCCGGCGACGCGAGCCTGGAAGCGCTCCTCGGTGGCCTCCTGGAGCGCGGTGACGACGGCGACCCACTGAATCCCGTTGCCGATCCCTCCCAGCGCCGAGGTCGCGCACGCGCTGTACAGCTCGGGCGCCGTCGCCATCCCGACGTAGCCGAGGGCCAGCAGCACGGTGGAGGCGCCGATGAGCAGCGGCGTCGAGCGCGTCCGCTCGCGGGCGAACAGGGCGCTGCCGATCACCATGCCCGCACCCCACGAGGTCAGCAGCGCGCCGAGGCCGACGTCCCCGGCGTCGATGCTCTCCTTCGCGTAGACGATCTCGATCGGCGTCACCATCGTCAGCAGGGTCAGGACGAGCGCCTGGCCGATCAGCAGCGTGCGGACGGTCGCGTTGTCGCGGACGTACCCGAGCCCCTCGCGCAGCCGCGAGCGCCACAGCGACGGCTCCGGCTCGCCGGCGGGGAGGCCCCGCGCGGTGCCGGTGAGCACCGTCATGACCCCGAACACGCCGGCGGCGATCGCCAGCACGGCGGCGGGATCGAGCAGGGCGACGAGCGCGCCGGCGGCGATCGGGCCGCCGGCGTTCATCGCCGAGAAGCCGACGTTCAGCGCGGCGTTGCCCTCGCGCAGGCGCTCCTGCGGCTCGAGGACGGCGACCGTCGCGGTCCGGGTGGTCGCGCGGGCGAGCGCGGCGAATGTGCCGTCCGCGAGCGCCAGCGCGAGGATGAGCGGGAGGAAGAAGGCGTCCGCGGTGGCGGCCAGCACGACCAGCGCCACGGTCTCGAACGCGTAGACGCGTGACAGCAGGCGCCCGGTGGGCATGCCGTCGAGCCGCGCCGCGAGGGCGGGGACGAGCAGGCCGGGGAGGAACTTCGCCGCCACGAACAGCGCCGTCGTGGCCAGGGGGTCGCGCGTGGCGTCGTAGACGAGGATGGACAGCGCGATCGTGGCCAGCCAGTCGGCGAGCTCGTTGAGCGTGTAGGTGGCCGCGAGCCGCCCGAACGCGGGGATGCGAAGCGTCTGCACGATCGCGTGCATGACACCCCTATCGGCCCCGCCCGGACGCGGCTTGACGGACGCAGGCACTCGTACATGCGTCCAACGTCTTGTTTCGAGCTAAAGCCCTCTTCAGAGTGCCGGTCAGCGGTCGTACTGACAACCGAACCTGGGGGGGTCCGAATGACCATCCGCTACCGGTAGTCGTCATTCGCGGCGGGGCGCCTTCGTGCGCCCCGCTTCGCATTTAAGCCCGCGCGCACATCGCCCGATAGAAGGGGGGTGCGCAGGGCCTCAGTGCTCTCGGTGTGTGGTGCTCTCCTGCTGGCGTTCGCGCTGGCCGGCATCGTGCTGCTCGCTCCCGACGGGAAGTGGGACCCCGCCCTGCTGGGCATCCTCGGCTTCCTCGTGGTCGCCGCGCACTTCGTCGACTTCGAGCTGAGCCGCTTCTCGATCTCGGGGGACTTCCTCGGCCTGGTCGTCGCCATGGCGCTCCTCGGCCCGGCCCCCGCCGCCGTCCTCGGCCTCCTCAGCACCGCCGTCTGGCTCTCGCGCGGGCGCACCCGCCTCCCGCTCGCGCTGGTCACGTTCGCCGCGACCTCGCTCGGGGCGATCGCGGGCGGCCTGCTGATCGAGGAGGTCGCCATCGGGATGGCCGTGGCGCCGACCGAGCTCGGCTTCTCGATCGCGCTGGTCGCGGGCTTCGCCGTCGCGCACGTCCTCAACGCGACGCTCGCGTTCGGCTCGGCGAAGGTCCTCGACGGTGTCGCCTTCTGGCCGCAGGTGCGGACGGTGGCCGTGCCGCTGCTGCCCTCCGAGGCCGCGATGGTCCTGCTCGCCAGCATCATCGTCTACGCCGAGGCGCACCTGGGCCCCGTCGCGCTCGGCATGCTCATCGCCCTCTTCTTCCTCTACGTCTACCTCCTGCGCGAGCTGGCGATCTCACAGCGCAGGGGCGAGGAGCTCTCCCGGCGCACCGAGGAGCTCGCCTCTCTCCAGGTCGGCGTCCTCACCGCGATGCTCCGCACGCTGTCGATGCGCGACCGGATGACCGCCCGCCACTCCGCCGCGGTCGCCCGCTACGCCCGCGAGCTCGCCAAGGCGGCGGGCTGCACGAAGGAGGAGCAGGACCTCGTCCACACGGCCGGCCTGCTGCACGACATCGGCAAGTTCATCCTGCCCGACCACATCCTCCTGGCCGACACCAAGCTGTCGGAGGAGGACTGGAACCTCATCAAGATGCACCCGTTCCAGGGCGCGAAGGTGGTGCGCGAGGTCGAGGGCTACGGCCCGGTCGCGGACATCATCTGGGCCCACCACGAGCGGATCGACGGCCGCGGCTACCCGCGCGGGCTGGCCGGCGACGAGATCCCCGTCTTCTCGCGGATGATCTCGATCGCCGACACGTACGACGTCATGACGTCGCGCGACTCCTACCGCGACCCGGTCTCCTCGGCCGAGGCGATCGCCGAGCTGCGGCGGGTCAGCGGCAAGCAGCTCGACGGCGAGCTGGTCGAGACGTTCGTCTCGATGCTGGAGTCCAAGGCGGTGGCCTTCCGCCACGCCGACGACGCGGACTTCGAGGCCGAGCTGGCGTTCGAGAGCCGCGTCCGCGACCACGCCGCGCCGCGCACCACCGTGCCGCTCGCGGCCTAGTCGCTCCGAGCGCTACTTGCGCGCGGGACGTGCGTTGAAGCACTTGAACTCGGTACGCCCGCCGCGTATGGTCAGCGTGCTGAGCAATCGGGGTAGAAAGTGATCGGGGAGCGCAGCGAAGTCGACGTGGCGCGGGCGGCCGGGGAGCTGCTCGAATGGACGCGGGTCGTGCGGCCGGAAGGGCTGCCCGACGTGGTGAGCGCGCTCGGGGCGCTGGGCGAGCCTTCGCTGGCGCCGGCCATCGCCGCGCTGGCCGACCACCACGATCCCGAGGTGCGCCTCGTCGTGGCGCAGGCCCTCGGGGGCCTGCCCGACAGCTCGCCGCTGACCGTCGGCGCGCTCGTCGTGCTGTCCTGCGACGACGTCGAGGAGGTCCGCAGCTGGGCGACGTTCGGCCTCGGGACCGACCGGCTCAACCGCTCGCCCGGCGTCGACGACGCGCTCCTGGCGCGGCTCGCCGACCCGTCCGAGGAGGTCCGGGTCGAGGCGGCCCGCGGCCTGGCCCGCCTGGACGGGCTGACCGCCCCCTAGCGCCGGCCGGGGTGGAACTCGGGGACGTCGAGCTCGTCGAGCGTCGACGGGCGGCCGGTGACCGAGCCGTCGGGGACGACCTGGTCGAGCCGGGCGTTCATCTCCGAGTGGGCCATGCGGACGTCGCGCAGCAGCAACTCGGCGTTGGAGCGCAGCGACTCCGACAGCTCGCGCAGATGGCCGCTGAGCTCGGTGCCGTCGCGCAGCACGCCGCGCGCGGTCGACGAGGCCTCCCCGACGATGTCGCGCGCGTCGCTGCGCGCGGCGTCGCGGATCTCGTCGGCGCGCTCCTGCGCCTCGCGCACGATCTTGTCGGCCTGTTCCTGCGCGTTGGCGAGGATCTCGAAGGCCTCGCTCTCGGCCGCCTCGACGCGGTTCTTCGCCGCGCGGTCGCCCTCGGCGATGCGCTCGCGCATGCGGACCTCCGCCTGCGAGTACAGCTCGTCGGCGGCGCGCTCCGCCGCGGCCACGATGTCGGCCACGCGCGCCGACGCCTGCGCGACCTGGTTCTCCATGCGCGAAGAGTACGGCCTATGCAGGGAGAATCCGCAAGAAAGTCGTCAGATCTCCGACGCGCTCACCCCAGGCGGGCCGCGATCCCGCGCGAGACGAGGTGCGCCGTCGACTCGATCGAGATCATCGGGTTGACCCCGCAGGCCGTCGGGAACGTCGACGCGTCGGTCACGAACAGGTTGCGGACCTCCCAAGTCTCGCCGGCCGGCGTGCACGCGGACGTCGCGGGCGACCCGCCCATCCGGGCCGAGCCCATGATGTGGAACGAGCCGAGCGCGACCTGCCCGGGCGCGAGGCCCGCCTCGTCGACCTGCGCCATGAACGCGGTCAGCGAGCCCTGCTTCCCCGGCCGATACTCCGGCATCGCGGTCTGCGCCGACCAGATGTGCTGGGCGCCCGCGGCCTCGAGGATCTTCGCGCTGCCCTCGATGCCCGTACGCAGGTGGCGCGCGTCGTGGTCGGAGAGGCGGTAGCGGACCACGGGACGGCCGTCGCGGCCGACGCGGACCTCGCCCTCGTCGCGGTCGCGGACGATGATCCCCACCGGCGCGCTGAAGCGCATCTCGCCCATCATCCGCGCGTGCTGGCGGCCGGACCGCCACGGCAGGAACGGGATCATCAGCGAGGGGTTGAGCGGGCCCGTCTCGTACTTGACGCCGTAGCCCTCGCCGTCGAGGTCGGCGTGCTCGTCGGAGTAGCGGGCCTGCATCGTGCCGTCCCAGGGCTCGATGTCCTCGTCGAACACCCCGCCGACGAGCCCGACCGGGTGCAGGCGCAGGTGCTTGCCGATGTTCTTGTTGGCCAGGCCGGAGCGCTTGAGCAGCGCCGGCGTGTGCAGCGCGCCGCAGGCGGCGACGACTGCGCGACTGCGGATGGTGACCGCGTGCCCGTCCGCCGTCTTCGCCTCGACGCCGCGCGCGGCGCCGCCCTCGACGACGATCTTCTCGACCTCGGTGCGCACGAGGATGCGCGCGTTCGCGTCGCTGGCGTCCTGGATCCACGTCTTCGTCGTCGAGCGCTTCGCGCCCCGCCGGCAGCCGAACCCGCAGCGCCCGCAGTCGACGCCCTGGTCGCACTGGGGTGACACGTTGCGGATGATCGGCTCGACGTGCCAGCCGAGCTCGCGCAGCCCGCGCTCCATGACGCGGTCGCGCGCGCTCGCGGCGCTGTGCTCGGCGTTGACGCCGAGGCGCTCCATCACCGCCTGCGTGCTCTCCTCGTACGGCTCGCCGGCGAACTCGGGCACGCCGTGGGAGGCCCACTCCTCGCGCACGCGCGGGGGCGTGGGGAACGAGGTGGAGTAGTTGACGACGGTGCCGCCGCCGAGGCACGCGCCCGCGGCGATCCCGAGCGAGCCGTCGTCGCTGGCCATGCCGCCGGCGTTGAGGTACATGCGCCGCAGCCCGCCGAGCTCGCCGCCGTCGAAGTCCTCGTCGTCGTAGTAGCCGCCCGCCTCGACGATGACGACGTCGAGCCCGGCCTGCGCGAGCACCCCGGCCGTCACGCCGCCGCCGGCGCCGCTGCCGACCACCACGACGTCGCAGTCGAGCGTCGTCGGGCCGTCGGGGGTCAGCGGCTTCAGGGGCTTCGGCGGCGCGTCCTCGCGCTTCCCGAGCGGGCCCGGGTACTCGATGGCGTCCCACACCGGGCTGCGGCCGTTCGTGCCCGGCAGCGCGTAGTAGTGGACGAGGACGGCGCGGCGCAGCTGGTGGAACGCGCCGCGGCGCTCCTTGAGCCGCGAGTCGGCCCAGCTCAGCAGCACGGCCTCGCGCCGCTCGGGCTCCAGCGCGCTGAAGCGCGCGTACCCGCCGCCGCCGGCCGCGGTCATCAGCTTGCTGTCCCACGCGGTGAGGAGCATCCCGAGCTGCTTGCGCTCGGCCTCGCGCGGGTTGTGGTCGATCGCCTCGGCGATGGCCTCGGGAACGCCGAGGGCGGACGCGCTCGGCACGCCGTCGCCGCCGGGCGCGAAGGTGTCGCTGATCGCCGCGAGCGCGCGGCGCTGACGCGAGGACAGTTCCATCGGCCGACCCTATCCTCTGCGTCCAATGGCCGACCACCGCTTCGACCCCGAGCAGATCGAGCCCCGCTGGCAGCAGGTCTGGGCCGACGAGCAGACCTGGCACGTCAGCAACGAGGACGCCGCGGACGCGGACAGCTCCTACGTGCTCGAGATGCTCCCGTACCCCAGCGGCGAGCCCCACATCGGCCATCTCAAGAACTACACGATCGGCGACGCGGTGGCCCACTTCCACCGGCGCACCGGCCGGCGCGTGCTGCACCCGATGGGCTACGACGCCTTCGGCCTGCCCGCCGAGAACCACGCGATCAAGACGGGGCAGCACCCGCGCGAGTCGACGAACGCGTCGATCGCGCAGTTCCAGGAGCAGTTCCGCCGCTGGGGCGTCTCGATCGACTGGGACCGCGAGTTCGGCACCCACGAGCCGCGCTACTACCGCTGGACGCAGTGGATCTTCCTCAAGCTGTTCGACGCCGGTCTCGCCTACCGCAAGGACGCGGCCGTCATCTGGTGCCCGGTCGACCAGACCGTGCTGGCCAACGAGCAGGTCATCGAGGGGCGCTGCGAGCGCTGCGGCAGCGAGGTCGAGGTCAAGCAGCTCGAGCAGTGGTTCTTCCGCATCACCGACTACGCCGAGCGGCTGCTCACCGACCTCGACACGATCCGCTGGCCCGAGCACGTCAAGACGATGCAGCGCAACTGGATCGGTCGCTCGGAGGGCGCCGAGGTCACGTTCCACTGCGAGGAGCTGGGGATCGACTACCCGGTGTTCACGACGCGGCCGGACACGCTGTTCGGCGCGACGTTCTTCGTCATGTCGCCCGAGCACCCCGACGTGCTGCGCCTCGCGGAGGGGACGCCGCACTTCGAAGCGGTCCGCGACTACGTCAACCACGCGGCGTCGGAGACGACCGAGGAGCGCTCGGCGGTCGAGCGGCAGAAGACCGGCGTGCCGCTGGGGCGGACGGTCGTCAACCCGGTCAACGGCGAGCGGCTGCCGATGTACGTCGCCGACTACGTGCTGATGGAGTACGGGACCGGCGCGATCATGGCCGTGCCCGGCCACGACGAGCGCGACTTCGCGTTCGCGCAGGCCTACGGGCTCGAGGTGCGGCGGGTGATCGAGGGCGGCGACGGGGACCTGCCGTACGTCGGCGACGGTCCGCTGACGAACTCGCATCCCGACTTCGACGGCCTGCCCAACCGCGAGGCGCTGGTGCGGATCGTCGAGTGGCTCGACCGCGAGGGCCGCGGGCACTCCACGATCAACTACCGGCTGCGCGACTGGCTGCTCTCGCGCCAGCGCTACTGGGGCTGCCCGATCCCCGTCGTGTACTGCGAGACCCACGGGCTCGTGCCGGTGCCGGAGGAGGACCTGCCGGTCGAGCTGCCGGACGTCTCGGACTACAAGCCGAAGGGGCGCTCGCCGCTGGCGGCGGCGGAGGACTGGGTCAACACGACGTGCCCGCGCTGCGGCGGCCCGGCGCTGCGCGAGACGGACACGATGGACACGTTCGTCGACTCGTCCTGGTACTTCCTGCGCTACTGCGACCCGGACAACGACGCGGGCCCGTTCGACCGCGACGCCGTGGCCGCGTGGATGCCCGTCGACCAGTACATCGGCGGGGTCGAGCACGCGATCCTCCACCTCCTCTACGCGCGGTTCTTCTGCAAGGCGCTGACGGACCTCGGGCACCTCGACGTGCAGGAGCCGTTCGCGCGGCTCTTCACGCAGGGGATGATCACGCGCGACGGGGCGAAGATGTCCAAGTCGAAGGGCAACGTCGTCTCGCCGCGGGACATCGTCGACGCCTACGGGGCCGACACGGCCCGCTGCTACATCCTGTTCATCGGGCCGCCCGACCAGGACGCCGACTGGAACGACCAGGGCGTCGAGGGCATGCACCGGTTCCTGTCGCGGCTGTGGAGGCTGTGCGCGGAGGGCGCCGACACGCTGCGCGACGACCCGGTCCCGCTCGACCTCGGCGCCGACGACGCGCGCATCGTCCGCAAGGCGCACTGGGCGATCGACAAGGTGACGAACGACCTCGGCGGCGGGCGGTTCACGTTCAACACGGCGATCGCGGCGATCATGGAGCTGATCAACGAGCTGACCGAGGCGAAGCGCGGCGCGGCGTCCGACGGCGCGGTGCGCTTCGCGCTGTCGACGGCGGCGTCGCTGCTGTTCCCGTTCGCGCCGCACACGTCGGCCGACGCGTACTCGATGCTCACCGGCGGCCGGGTGTGGGAGGTGCCGTGGCCGGAGGCCGATCCCGCCCTGCTCGAGGCCGACACCTTCGAGCTCGTCGTGCAGGTCAACGGCAAGGTGCGCGACCGCGTGCAGGTCTCGGCGTCGGCGTCGCAGGAGGAGCTGGTGGCGATGGCGCGCGAGCTGCCCAACGTGCAGGCGCACGTCGACGGGCGCGTGATCGTCAAGGAGATCTTCGTGCCCGGCAAGCTCGTGAACTTCGTGGTCCGATGACCGAGCCGCCGCCCGTGTCCGTCGGCCGCGACGCTCCGATCCTGGAGGTCATGGCGACGATGCGGGCGATGCGGCGGCTGAAGCCCGATCCCGTCGACCGCGCGCTGCTCGAGCAGCTGGTGGAGGCCGCGACGTGGGCGCCGTCGGGCGGCAACGAGCAGAGCTACGAGTTCGTCGTGGTCGACGACCGCGCGACGATGCGCGAGCTGGCCGGGCTGTGGCGGCGGTCGTGCGACGCCTACGCGGCCGCGACGCGTGAGGAGGCGATCGAGCGGATGGGCGAGGAGAAGGCGCTCCCGCTGATCCGCGCGCTTGAGTACCAGCGCGACCACTTCGCCGAGACGCCGGCGATCATCGTGCCGTGCTACTCGCGGCGGACGCCGCCGTCGATCGCGGCGCGGCTCGTCAAGGAGCTCGGGGCGGTCGACGGCGCGCGCTTCGCCGCCCGGGGGCCGCGGATGGCGGTGCTGACCGAGGCGGCGTCGATCTACCCGGGCGTGCAGAACCTGCTGCTGTGCGCCCGCGCGCTCGGCCTCGGGGCGAACATCACGACCTGGCACATGTTCCTTGAGCACGAGTGGAAGTCGGTGCTCGGCATCCCGAAGGCGTGGAACACCTACGCGGTGATCCCGGTCGGGTGGCCGCGCGGGCGGTTCGGCCCGGTAACGCGGCG
>DASVRH010000375.1:0-33093 GCA_036388715.1 Solirubrobacteraceae bacterium
CGCTGGCGCGTGCTGCCGCCGGCCCGCAGGCGGGGGGCGGTCGTGTCGGGCGCCGCGGGGCCGCCGCCGGGCGTGCCGGCCGGCGGCGCGCCCGGATCCTGAGGATCGCCACCCCCGCCGCCGCCCACGGTGGCGGCGCGGTCGACGGTCTCGCAGTCGCTGAGGCGATCGGCGTCCTCGACCTGGGCGCGGTCGGCGCCCGCCCCGCAGCCGGCGCTGTCGACGGCGCCGTCGCGGACGCGGAGCTCGTCGTCGCCGTTGCCCGCGTCGATCGTGTCGGCCCCGAGGCCGCCCTGGACGACGTCGTTGCCCTCGCCGGACACGAGCGTGTCGTCCCCGCCGCCGCCGACGACCTCGTCAGCGCCGTCGCCGGTGCGGATGTCGTCGTTGCCCTCGCCGCCGTTCACCGTGTCGTCGCCGGTGCTGGTCGTGATCCGGTCGGCGCCGTTGCCGCCCACGACGAGCGCGGTGATCGGGATGGCGATGCTCGCGTTGTCCTGGCCCTCGCCGACGTCGATGCGCACGCGCGTCATGCCGCTGCTCGGGCAGAAGACCTCGACGGGGTTGCCGCCCGAGTCGAGCTGGCCGGGGGTGCACTCGCTCGGCGGCGTGATGCCGTTGTCGGCGCCCGGGTCGTAGAAGCGGATGTTGCTGCCGCGCACGCTGACGTCGAGCTGGTTCAGCGCCACGTCGTCGGTGGCGTTGTAGTAGATCGTCCCGCTCTCGACCTTCATCACGGAGTGGCCGGCCGCGGGCGCGGCGGCGGCGAGCGGGGCCAGGAGCGCCGCGACGAGGACCAGCCCCCTCATGCGCTCCCCAGGATGGTCAGGGACCGGCGCACCCGGGCGCGGTTGCCCGCGGCGTCGACGACCTCGAGCTCGAGGCGCGTTCGCATCCGGCGCCCGCGCTTGATGCGCCGCAGGGCGGCGCGGTCGAGGTCGAGGAAGAGGTAGGTCTTGCCCGCGGCCTCGAGCTCGCCGGTTCCGCGGCCGAGGCGGCGCCGCCCGGCGCGCAGCACGGCGGTGATGGAGCACCGCTCCGAGCACGTCAGCCCGACGATGAGGCCCGAGCCGAGCGCGTCGCGCTCGATCCTGCGCGGCAATCCGCGCACGACCGCCTGCGGGTCGCGACCGTCGTCCGCGGGCGGTCCCGGCTCGCCGGTCGGGGTCGGCCCCGGCCCCGGAGTGGGATCCGACGGCGGGGGCGTCGAGCCGGGGGTGTCCGGGTCGCACGCGTCGCCGTCGTGGTCGCGGTCGGTGTCGCGCTGGTCGGCGTTCGCCACGAAGCGGCAGTTGTCGCGCTGGTCGGTGACGCCGTCGTTGTCGTCGTCGAGGTCGCACGGGTCCCCCTGCCCGTCGCCCTCGGTGTCGCGCTGGCTCGCGTTCGCGCTCTGCGGGCAGTTGTCGACCGCGTCGTCGAGCCCGTCCGCGTCGTCGTCGACGTCGCACGCGTCGCCGAGGCCGTCGTTGTCGGAGTCGGTCTGCTCCGGGTTGTACGCCCCGTTCTCGCCCGCGCAGTTGTCGCTGCCGAACGGGAAGTCGTCGACGCTGTCGTGGTCGGCGTCCTTGGCGCCGTCCTGCGGGTGCGCGACCGCCTGCCCGGTCAGGCCGGGCAGGACGGTCGTGGCCGCCGCGCTGAGCGCGACGGCCACGAGGACGGCCAGGACGACTCGGAGCATCGCTCCCGCTACAGGCGACGGGCGCCCAGCGTGCTCACGACGCGGGTGCCGTTGTTCAGGATCACGATGAGCCTGATGCGGTAGTCACCCTTGCGCAGCCGCTTGCCCCCGATGGCCGCCCGGTAGGTCCCGGGCGCCTCGAAGTTGCGCACCTGGGTGCGCGCCACGTTGCGCCCGCCGCGCCGGACCTGGATCCGGACGGTGGCCGGCTCGGCGAGCTCGAAGAGCACGCGCAGCCGGTCGCGCCGCTTGGCGCTGAACACCGCGCGGCCGAGCTGGAAGCGACGCAGCGGGCCGCAGTTCGCCCGGCGCACGAACGTCTTGCGCACCTTGAACTTGCCCTTCTTGCGGCGCAGGGCGACGTAGCGGGTGTCCCGCTGGCCGTCGGCCAGCGGCACGCTCAGCCGCGCGTAGTAGATGCCGTTGCGGACCTTCTTGCCGCGGCCCTTCCACGTGAACGACTTCGTCTTGTTGCGGAACCGGACGACCGCCCGGCGGCTGATCTTCCGCTTGCCCTTGCGGTAGCGGTAGACCGAGACGCCGACCGGCCCGTTCACGTGCGTCGCGAACGCGAACCGCAGGCCCCGCTTGCGCGGGCGCACCTTCACCGAGCGGAACCCGGTGTTGACGGTGCACGTCGGGCCGGGCGTCGGCGGAGGCGTCTGCTCCGGCGGCGTGGTCGGCGGATCGGTGCCGACGGTCACGTTCGTGGACGCGTAGTTCGACGGCAGCGTCGCCGTGTCGTCGTAGATCGCCCGGACGCGGTACGTGTAGCTGCCCTTGCGCCGCGGCCCGATCGACAGGCCCTTGTTCGTCGTCTCGCCGACCTCGGTGAACGTCCCGGTGTCGACGGAGATGTCGTCGACGTACCAACCGGCGCGCGCGACGTTGACGTACTGCGCCGCGCCCAGCTGGTAGACGAAGCGCAGCTTGACCTTCTGGCCCGCGAACGCGCCGAGGTCGATCCGCCGGTGGAAGAACTCGGTCGGGTAGCCGGCCTCGTCGTTGGGCACGTTGTAGAAGTCGGTCGTCGTCTCGCGGTGCACGACCTCCCAGTCGAGGTCGTCGTCCGACCCGCCGGTGTCGATCGCGGCCTCGACGAGGCCGCTGTCGTTGAGGTCGTTGACGTAGCTCGACCAGAACGACAGCTCCGCGTCCTTGGCCAGATCGAACGACTGCTTCAGCGTGAGCTTCGCGACGCCCGAGTTCGGGCCGACGCCCGACTGGTGCTCGCTGCGCGGCACGCCGGAGTAGAACGAGTGCTCCCCGCTCTTCTTCTGGTTGCCGCGCGGGCTGTCGCTGTCGTCCGAGACCTTCCACGGCGTGATCTCGGGCGCGGTGGGCTCCGACGACGTCCAGGCGTCGAGCGTCTCCGCTCCGTCCGTGAACGCGCGGCGGACGTCGGTGGCCTCCTCGACGAGGTAGCGCTGCAGCCCCTCGCGCGCCTCCTCGTCGAACTTCCAGTTGACGTCGAAGAAGCCGTCCTCGTCCGACTCGGGCGCCGAGAGCTCAGGCCCGTCGAGCGAGGCGCCGGCGACCGTGATCGGGATCGTCATCTCGTCGGTCTGGCCCGAGACGGTGTTGCGCAGCGTCAGCTTCGAGTCGTACCGGCCGGCCACGGCGTAGGAGTGCTCGACGACCTTGCCGGTCCCCGTCGTCCCGTCGCCGAAGTCCCACAGGTACTCGAAGTCGGACTCGGGCTCGAACGTGCGCGCGTCCTTGTCGAGGTACTCGTAGGAGCCGCTCGCGTCGAACGTCACCGGGCCGCGGGCGATCGCCTCGTTCGGCAGCGCCTCGTAGTAGGCGACCGGCTCGTTGTTCGTCGTCTGCGCACCGCCCTGGTCGGAGCGCAGCATGCCCCAGGCCAGCAGGCTCGAGCACATCTCCATGCCCTTCGCCCAGGCCTCCGAGGCGACGGCGTCGTTGCCGACGCTCAGCGCCTGGCCGGTGAACTGGTTCATCGTCACCTGGTTGTCGCGCGGCGTGTGGAACGTCGCGGCGCCGTCCGGCCAGTTGACCTCGTTCTCGTCCGACGGGCCCGTGACCTCCGGGCCCGGGTTGAAGAACGGGATGCCCTTGCCGAGGAAGTTGGCCCAGTCGCTGGAGAAGAGCTGCGGCCGCGAGCTGCCGAGCTTGACGCCCTGGTCGCTGCCGATGTCACCGTCGCCGGAGGGGTCCTCGCCCTTCGAGATGAAGACGTCCTCCGTGCCCACGGGGTTGACGGGCACCGTGTCGTCGAGCTTGTTGAAGACGTCCTCGACGACCTTCTCGGCCTTGTCGTTGAACGCCGTCACGCGCGGGCGCAGGTTGCCGTACTCGTCGGGCACCTCGACCGGGCGCGCCAGCTGGATGCCGAGCGGGATGCGGTCGAGCGGGTTGCCGTAGCGGTAGGCGGGATAGCCGCCGGCGCACGGGTCCGTGTTCCAGTAGCCGCGGACCTTGCCCTCCTCGCCCGGGACGATGTTGTCGAGGGTGTAGTCGAGCGAGCCGAGTGTGCCGGCCTCCTCGCCCGCCCACGGGATGAACTTGACGGTGGCCGACGGGCGCGTGCCGGTCGCCTTCCAGTAGTCCGTCATCTGCTTGGCCACGCGGATGACCTGCGCGTGGCCCTCGGCGGAGTCCCAGGTCGAGGCCGGGCCGTCGTTCGTCTGGTCGTAGTGCGCGCCGATGATGACCGTGTCCTCGGGATGGTCGGCGCCCGGCACGACGGCCGCGAGGTTGTACGCCTCGCCGCCCAGCGTGTTGTCGACGCCGGGGGTCGCGGGCTCGGGGACCGTGATCGGGTAGCGCTTCAGCGTCACGCCCATGTCGCCGAGGATGTCCTGCATCGTGGCCTCGTAGTAGTTGGCGTACTCGAGGGCGTGGTTCGGGCAGACGCCCGAGAGCAGCGCGTTGTTGCCCGGCCGCTTGGTCGGGTACTCGGGATCCTGCTCGCAGTAGCCGTGGCGCGGATCGCCCGTCGTCTCGCCGTTGCCGTACGGGTCGTTCGTCGTCGTGTCGCCCGCGGCCCGGAACGGGAGCATGAGCGTCTCGAAGACGTTCGTGTCGTAGGCGTTGTAGTTGCCCGACGGGTTGAACCGCAGCCCGTCCATCAGCGGCGTGAAGAACGCGACCGCCTCGTTGGGCTCGGGGATGTCGTCGCCGTGGGCGAACTCGCCGATCGGCTGGTAGGGCAGCTTGGAGATGTCGGGCGCCGGCTGCGAGTGGTCGGCGCGGGCGACGGCGGCGCTCAGCCAGAGCGCGGCCACGATGGTGAGGGCGATCGCGAGCGCAGCGCGACGGCCGGGAAGCATGAAGGTCATCGGAGGCTCCAACGAGGCTTACACGGAAAACTGGCGAAGCGGATTTCAGCGGTTGAGCACCGCCAGTGCGTCAGTTGGCAGGACGACGGTCACGCGGGTGCCCGGTTCGGGCGCGCCGCGCGTCTCGCACCGGGCCCGGATCTCTCCCCCGTCGACCTCGATGCGCAGGTCGGAGTGCAGGCCGCCGTACCGCCTGGTCCTGACGACGCCTCTGAGCGCGTTCGACCGCCGGCCGTCGCCCACCACGACCTCGACCAGCTCGGGGCGGATGGTCACGGCGACCTCCGCGCCCGACTTGAAGCCGTTGCGCCCGCCGACGTCGAGCGTGCCGCCCGCGAGGACCACGTCGCCCCGCTCGTCGACGGTGCCGGGCAGGACGTTCGCGCCCACGAAGCCCGCGACGAAGGGCGTCTTCGGCCGCTCGTGGATCTCCGCCGGGGGCCCGGCCTGCTCGATGGCGCCGTCCCGGATCACCGCCAGCCTCGAGCTGACCGCCATCGCCTCGGCCTGGTCGTGGGTGACGAAGAGCATGGTCAGGCCGAGCTCGTGGTTGAGGCGGACCAGCTCGCCGAGCAGCTCGTCGCGCAGGGGCGCGTCGAGGCCGGTCAGCGGCTCGTCGAGCAGGACGAGCGGCGGGTCGGTCACGAGCGCGCGCGCGAGGCTGAGGCGCTGGCGCTGGCCGCCGGAGAGCTCGGTGGCGGGCCGTTCCTCGAGGCCGTCGAGCTTCACGCGCGCGAGGGCGCGGCGGACGCGCTCCTTCGTCTCGGCCGGCGACGGCCGCCTCGTCCGGTCGAGCATCCTCAGCGGGAAGGCGACGGTCTCTCCCGCGGTCATGTGCGGCCACAGCGCCGGGCTCTGGAAGACCATGCCGATCCCGCGCCGCTCGGCCGGGACGCCGCGCAGCGCCTTGCCGCCCAGCGCGATCGCGCCCGCGTCCGGCGTCTCGAGCCCGGCGACGCAGCGCAGCACCGTCGTCTTCCCGCTCCCCGACGGCCCGAGCAGGCTGAAGAGCTCGCCCTGCTCGACGGTGAACGAGACGCCGCGCAGCGCGACGTCGCCCGACGGCCACCGCTTCTCCAGACCCTCGACCTCGAGCTTCACGTGAGGCTCCCGAGGCGGGCGAGACGCGGCGCGCCGCGGCGGACGGCGAGGAGCGCGGCGACGGCCAGCGCAGCCACCACCGCCAGCTCGATCACGGCCAGGGCCGCCATCTCCGGCATCTCGCCGCCCTCGTACTGCTCGAAGATCCGCACCGCGACGACGCGGCTGCCGGGCCCGGCGACGACGACGGAGGCCGCGAGGTCGCGCATCGCGCTGATGGCCAGGAAGACCCAGCCCGCGAGGAGCCCGGGCAGGACGAGCGGCAGCAGGACCCGGCGCGCCCGTTGCCAGCGGTTCGCGCCGCTGACCTGGGCGGCCTCCTCGAGCTCGGCGCCGACCTGGGCCAGGGCGGCCGCGCCGAAGCGCATCCCGTACGGCAGCGCCTGCGTCGTGTACGCGATGAGCAGGATCCACAGCGTGCCGTAGACCGGCACCGGCGCCCGCAGGTAGACGAAGAGCAGCGCCGCGCCGAGGACGAGCCCGGGGATCACCAGCGGCGTCGAGAGGACGAAGTCCATCGCGCGGCGGCCGCGGACCTTCGCCCGCACCGCCAGCCACGCGGCGAAGAGCGTCAGCGCCGAGGCCGCCGTCGCGCTGCCCGCCGCGAGCAGCAGCGAGTTGCGCAGCGCGGTCAGCGACGTCGAGTCGCGGGCCACCGTCTCGTACGCGCCGAGGCCGAGCCGCGTCAGCCCGTCGAGCGAGGGGGCGGTGAAGCGCGGCTGCAGCGACGTGTAGAGCACCATCGCCAGCGGCAGGGCGACGAGCAGGAGCACGACGCCGAGCGCGGCCGCGCCGACGGCGGCGCGCCAGCGGCCGAGCGGGAGGCGCCGCGCGCGGTGCCCGCCCGCCAGCGCGCCCGCGTCGCGCGCGACCCGCCAGTACAGCCACACGCCGATCCCGATCACCACGACGAGCCCGAGCGCGTAGGCGCCCGCCTGCCCGTAGTCGGCGGGGAGCCGCTCGAGCGCCCGCCAGATGCGCGAGGTGAAGACCCAGATCCCGTCCGGCAGGCCGACGAGCGCCGGCACCTCGAACGACTCGAGCGTGCGGACGGCCACCACGAGGGCTGAGGCGGCGAGCGCGGGAGCGGCCAGCGGCAGGGTGATGCGTCGCAGCACCGAGAGCGGGCGCGCGCCGCTCATCACCGCCGCCTCCTCGAGCGTCGCGTCGGTGGTGGCGAACGCGCCGGCCATCAGGAGGAAGACGAGCGGGACGCTCTGCGCGGCCTCGACCAGCACCATGCCCGCGGGGCTGAAGACGTCCACCGTCCCCGAGCCGAAGACGGCGTTGACGAGGCCCGTGCGCGGGCTCGCGACGAGGATCCAGCCGATCGTCGAGACGACGCCGGGCACCATCAGCGGCAGGACGGAGAGCGCGACGATCGTCTTGCGGAACGGCGCGTCGGTGCGCACGACGAGGAACGCGAGCGCGGTGCCGACCGGG
Organism: Solirubrobacteraceae bacterium; assembly: GCA_036388715.1. Lineage (GTDB taxonomy): Bacteria > Actinomycetota > Thermoleophilia > Solirubrobacterales > Solirubrobacteraceae > CADCVT01. The sequence continues at coordinate 7,525 of DASVRH010000375.1, forward strand.
ACCGCCACGAGCGTCGTGCCCACGGCGAACCAGAGCGAGTTCCAGGCCATGTCGCCCAGCAGGTCCGCGCCGTAGGCGTCGCGGAGGTGCTCCAGCGTGAAGCCGTCGGCGTCGGAGAGCGTCTCCCAGACGAGGTAGCCGGCGGGCACGAGGGCGAGCCAGCCGGCGACCAGGATCATGCTCGCGCCGAGGCCGGTCTTCAGCGTTCGCGCCACCGACTTATCATCCCAGCGATGCGCGCGCCCCGACGGCGCCTCGCGGCAACGGGGGCCGTCGTCTGTGCCCTCCTCGCCGCCGGGTGCGGCTCCCCCACCTCCAGCGAGGACGACGGCACGGCCCGCGACGACGGGCTCGCCGCCGTGGCTGACGAGGTGCGCGATGTGGGCGCCTCTGAGCGTGAGCGCGCCCTGACGGAGATGGCGCGCAAGGAGGGGCGTCTCGAGCTCTACACGTCGCTCGACGCCGACCTCGCCCCGGTCGTCGCCGAGCGCTTCGAGAAGCGCTACGGCATCAAGGTGCGGGTCTTCCGGGCCAGCGCCGAGGACGTCGCGACGCGGGTCATCGAGGAGGCGCGCGCGGGTCGCGTGCGCGGCGACGTGGCGGAGGCGTCCGGCCTGACGATGGAGCTGCTGTCGAACGAGGGCGAGCTCGCCGCCTGGGAGCCGGCCGGCGCCGACCGCCTGCCGGCGAGCGCCCGCTTCGACGACTGGACCGCGTCGCGCACCAACCGCTACGTCCTCTCGTGGAACACCGAGCGCGTGCCCGCGGCCGAGAGGCCGCGGACGTGGGACGACCTCGCCGACCCGCGCTGGCGGGGCAAGGTCGTGATGGAGATCTCGGACTCCGACTTCGCGCGGACGCTGGTGGAGCACTGGGTCAGCTCGGGCGCGAGTCGCTCCGAGGCCGAGAAGCGCTTCGCGGCGATCGCGGCGAACGCGCGCTTCGTCGACGGGCACTCCCTCCAGGCCGAGCTGCTCGCCACCGGCGAGTTCGACGCCGCCGCCGCGGCCTACGCGTACCACATGGACCAGGCCGCGGACGAGGGCTCGCCGGTCGCGTGGCAGCCCGCGGTCAGCCCGACGGTCACGCGGCCGAACGGGCCCGGCGTGCTGGCCGGCGCGCCGCACCCGGCGGCCGCGGCGCTGTTCGTCGACTGGCTCACCGGCGCCGGCCAGGAGGACCTGCGCAAGCTCGGCGTCGAGCCGGTGCGCACCGACCTCGCGGAGGACACCGGCGTCGACACGGCGCCGATCGACCTCGACGCCTACCTCGCCGAGCAGGAGGACTGGCAGGCGAAGTACGACCGGTACGTGCAGCTCGGCGGCAAGGGGCCGTCGGACTAGCCGTCGATGACGTGCAGCGGGAGGATCTTCGGGCGGCGCGTGGCGTAGGGCTCGCGGCGCTCGACCTCCGGCAGCCCGGCCGCGCGCCACGACTCGGCCATGAAGCGCCCGCTCGGGCCGTCGGCGCCGAGCTCCTCCAGCGCTGCCTCGCGGACCGCGGTCGCGTCGGCGGGGCCGACGCGCGGCGAGACGAGCAGTCGGATCTTGGACAGCGGGCCCGAGCGGTCCTCCACGAGCTGGTAGTCGGTCGGCCCGCCGCCGAAGCGCTCGGGCAGCACCTCCTCGACGAGGCGCAGCGTGTAGCTGGAGGTGAAGGTCATGCCCTCCGTCGTGAGCTTCTCCCACGAGCGGACGGTGTGGATGCGGGTCGTGAGCCCCAGCTCGCCGAGCGGGCACCCGCACGGCCCGGTCTCGACGACGGCGGTGTCGTCGCTCTCGACGTTGAGCAGGAGCTTGGGCGCGCGGCCCCACAGCGTCGTGAGCACGAGCGAGCCCTCGACGCGCCGCGTGCGCGCGTCGACGTCGCGCCGCAGGACCGCGAGCTTGTCGCTCAGGAAATGGAGCTCGTCGGGGTGCTTGCGTGCGGCGCACGTCACGCCGATGCGGCCGACCTCGTTGGCCTGGAGGAACGGGTACGCGGTGCAGCCGGCCTCGCTGATCACGCGCGCGCGTGCGGGGGTGAACGGCTCCCCGCCGACGCGGAAGACGGCGCCTTCGATGTCGAGGCCCGCTGCCTTGGCCGCCTCGCACACGCGGACGGCGCCGCTTGCCGTGGTGTTGAGGAAGGGCGGGCGGCCTCGTTCGACGTGGCCGTTGAGCCAGCGGGCGACGGTGACGGCGTGGTCGAGCGGGACGTGCCTCGGGAACGGGAACGGCACGCCGCTCGCCCGCGAGATGGCGAGCGTCGCGGCGAGCAGCGCCCCGCTGCGCGGAGACTCGTGCGGCGGCCAGGCGGAGAGCTGCGTGAACCACCGCTCCATCCGCTGGCCGAGCTTGCCGTGGATGAGGTGGTGGTTGATGCCCGGGCCGGCGGGGAGCGAAGGGCGCCACGCGGCGATCGGCCGGCCGAGGATGCCCGTCGCCTCCTGGAACAGGCGCATGTGCGCGGCGTCGCGCTCGAGCAGGCGGAAGTCGATCAGGGTGGGGTGCGGCTTGCCCCGGGTCCCGCCGCTGGTCAGGTGGAGGTCGGCGCGGATGAGCGGGTTGGTGAACGCGTCCGCGTTCACGTGCAGCTCGAGGCCGGGGCGCGTGATCGGCACGCGCGTCTTCAGCTCGTCGAGGGTGATGCGGACGCCCGCGTCGTAGAGCTGCGCGAGCGCGGGTTCGACGCCCTTGTCGATGACCGCCCGCGCGACGTCCTCGTACTCGGCGCCCGCGTGCCTGAGGAGGGCGAGGTACGGGCTGTCCGGCTGGCCGTAGACGCCGTGCTTGAGGGTGTGCAGCAGCTCCTGCTCTCTTGTCTGCAGCCCCCTCTGGATCATCGCTCGCGCTTCTCGCAGGTCGAGGCGATCGCGCAGCCACGGGCCGAGGGTGCGCGCGTAGTGGGCGTGCCAGCTCAGCCGGTGCAGGTCGAGCTTCGGCGTTCCGGGGGCGCGCGGCACGGCGGCGACCCTACCCTTCGCGGGTGATCGCGCGGTGGGTCGCGGCCCTCGACTTCTGGCTCCAGTTCTCCGCGCGGCTCGCGCGGCGGCCGGCGGCGTGGATCGTGCTCCACCGGCTGCTCTCGGTCCCGCTTCTCCTCCGGCTTCCGCGGCGCACGCTCGCCTCGTCCGGCGTGATCGTCACGACACGCGTCCGCTCGCCGCTCGCGTGGCTCCTCCCCGACCCCGGGTCCTCATCCGGCGCTCCCGACCTCGACGTCGTCCAGGTCCATCCCTGGATGGCGTGGTGGTGGCGCCGGCGAGGCAGAGTGATCGTCCCCACCTTCGTCCGCTACCGCGGCCGCGTCGAGGAGATCCCTCCGCCGCGGCCGTCCAAGAGCCTCCGCGCCAATTTGACCAAGGCCGAGCGCAACGGCTTCGTGGCCCGGCCCGGCGACGAGTGGGGCCTCGCGCGGCGGATGGCGGAGGACTGGGCGCGCGGGCGCTTCGGCGAGGACGTGTGGATGCCGCCCGAGCACGCGTGGGGGCGGATGCGCCGCCACGGCCGGTTGCTGACGATCTCGGACGGCACGCGCGACGTCGCCGTCGCCGTGGTCATCGCGGCCCATGGCGGGCGCGAGGCGTGGTTCACCGCGCTCGGCCTCGCCGAAGGTGACCCGGAGCTGCTGCGCGCCGGCGCCATCACCGCGGTCTACGCGGCGGTCGCCGACGACGCGCGGGCGATCGGCGCCGCGACGATCGATTCCGGCCGCTGCTACGCGCGAGGCGATGACCCGATCGGCGAGTACAAGGCGCGCTGGGGTTACCGGCCCGTGCGCGATCCCTTCTCCCCGGTCTTCGCGGTGCGCGCGCTGTCTGAGGCGGGCTCACGCTTCCTCGCCGACGCCCCCCTGATTCGGTTGGCGCGAATCTGAGACTGGTCTGAGACCCGGAGCCCTTGCTTCCGCTCACGTGGGCGGTTTACGGTCGGCTCAAGACCGCGACGAGAGGAATTTCGAGATGGGCATGTTCGACAAGATCAAGGGCGCGCAGGCGCAGGCGCAGGAGGCCATGAAGGGCGCCGGCGGGATGGGCGGCATGGGCGGCATGGGCGGCGGGATGCCCGGCATGGACATGGGCGCGCAGGCCGCCGAGGCGCAGAAGATGCAGAAGATCGCGCAGGCGGGCGTCGAGGCGCCGGGCGTGATCCACACGATCGCCCCGACCGGCCAGACCGAGTTCGGCGGCGGCCAGAAGGTCAACTTCGAGGTGTCGATCCGCCCCGCGACCGGCGACCCGTTCCAGACCACCATCACGCAGTCGATGCTGCCGGCGCAGATGGAGGGGCTGTCCGAGGGCCAGGCCATCACCGTCAAGTACGACCCCGACGCGCCCGCCGTGGCGCTCATCTACGGCTGGTAGAGGAGAGCACCATGGGCTTCTTCAAGACCGCGAAGGACGTCAAGAACCTGACGCAGCACCACGGCGGCATGCCGTCGATCCGCGGGGCGTTCAAGGACGTCGCGGCGCTGGCGGACGACCGCGGCGAGGGTGAGGTGCTGAAGAACGGCGTGGCTTGCAAGGGCATCGTCAAGGGCTTCGCCGAGCCCGTCCCCGGCGACAAGTTCGCGATGCACGTCCCGATCGAGGTGCACGGGGCCGGCGGCGCCGCGCCGTACACGGTCGATTACGTCTTCCCCACCACGCGGATGAAGGCGGCGATCACCGTCGGCATGGAGGTCCCGGTCAAGGTCCTGCCGGACCAGCCCGAGCGCATCGCTGTGCAGTGGGACGCCCAGCAGGCGTCGATCGCAGCGGCCGGCGGCGACATGGCCGCGGTCATGGGCGGGATGCAGGCGACCTACGGCGGCGTCGCCGACCAGGCGATGCGCAACGCCCAGGCGAACGCCGCGGCCGAGGACCCCGTGAAGAAGATCGAGAAGCTCACCCAGATGCGCGACTCCGGCCTCATCACGGCCGAGGAGTTCGACGCTAAGAAGAAGGAGATCCTGGAAGCAATGTAGAGCTCATCGACGGCGTCGGTGGGCCCGTGACCCCGCCGTGCTCCGCGGCCATCTCGCGGAGCGCGGCCTGGGTCCGCGGATGGACGACTCCGAGGAGGAGCACCTTCGTGTTGGCCCCCTCCTCGTCGAAGCGCGCGGTGAGGCGGAACACGCTCTCGAAGAACCCCTTGAAGAGGAGGGCGAACCCGAGCGTCGTGACCACCAGGATCTTCTGCGGCCAGTCGAGGTAGCGCTTCTCGTAGGTCAGCGAGTTGTAGGAGTCGTCGGCGAGCGCGTACCCCTCCTGGGCGAGCGGGTGCGGAGGAAGCGTGCGCCACTGCTCCATGACGTGGCTCGGCGGGCCCGGCACGTCGAACTGCACGGTCATCTCATCGGCCATGGGCGCCAGCCTCTCCGGCGGCGGGCGGCGGAGTCAAGCCCCGCGTTCTACGCAGCCACGAGTCGTGCGACTTCTAGCAGCGACTCGGGCATCGGCTCGCGAAGGCGCCAGGTGATCTGGATCGGTCGTTCCCCACGGGCTTCGACGAAGTCCACGGGCCCGAGCAGCGTGAAGGGGGCGCCGGCGCCGTTGGCAAGTGTCGGGCTCTCGCGTACGAAGAGCAGCACGTGGGTTCCGCTCTGAGGCTGCTGCCGGTAGCGGCGGCCGGTCGCGCTGTCGTCGCTCGTTGTGCTCTGCGACTCCCAATGGAAGAGCCGAGACGAGAGGGCGTAGTCGCGGTAGCGCGTCGACGGTGAGTACCGGCGCTCGCTCTTGCGCAGAGTGACGAAGAGGACATCCGTGTCGATGTCGCCCAGCCAGCGCACGCCCTCGCGGGAGGTGGGCGGCTTTTCGAATGTGCCGTCGCCGAGCGCGAGAAGAGCTTCGTCGCGCGTGTAGCGCGCGTGGACATGCAACGGCCCGAAGTCGAGAGGGCGGGTGGCGGTTTCGGCTTCCTCCCCCAGGATCCCCAGGACCTCGACCAGCTCGCCTCGGGCCGCAGGGCTGTCCCACAGCGCGCGCAAGCCGGCTTCGAAACCCGAGAAGCCGTGGCGCCGCCCAAAGATGCCGACGAGGAGCATGGTCAACTGACGCCGGTCACGGGCGGTCAGCGCGGTGGGCACGTTCGGCTCCGAGAGCAGGCGGCTGTACGTCGCCACCCGATCGTGGTCATCCACGTGAAGGAGCCGATGGACAGCGCGCAACACTGTCTCCTCGTCCGTGTTCCCAGCGGGGAGAGTCAGGCCGGCGTCACGCCGAAGCCGCGTCCATGTGCGGTCGCGGGCTCGGTAGAGGTCGCCGAGTCTGCGCTCGGTCTCTTGCAAGAACGTCTTGAGGGAGACGTCGCCGAGGCGCCGCAGATCGTCGACAAGCACGGACCAGTTACCCGCGCCGGCTCCGGCGCGGAGGCTGCCGAGGATGACGTCGCGGCTGAAGCGATCCAACTTGATCTCGCACCCCGCCGGGAGGTACGGAAAGTCTTGGTCAACCTGGTCGACGAGCGAGCCGTTGCGCGGATCGATGAGCGCCCGCAGCTTGGTGTCGAAGCGGAAGCGGCGGTGCTGCTGGCCGATGAGGTCGACGACCGTGAGCGTGGCCTTGTTCTGGTGTTCGCGAAGACCTCGACCGATCTGCTGCGTGAGGACCGTCGCGGACTGGGTGGGTCGGAGCAGGAGCACGGTGTCCACTGACGGCACATCGACGCCCTCGCCGAGAACGTCGACGCTGAAGATGCACCGAAGGTCGCCTTGCTCGAGACGCCTAAGAGCTGAGTCGCGCTCCGCGGTGTCTGTCTCACCCCAGAGCGCGGCGCTCGGGAGGCCCCGCTCGGTGAACGCGCGGGCCATGTACTTCGAGTGCTCGACGGACACGCAGAAGCCGAGCGCGCGCATCTGGCTCGTGTCGAGCAGGATGCGGTCGAGCGCCTGCAACAGGCGCATGACGCGCGCGTCGTCGCCGGTGAAGATCCTGTCGAGGTCCTCCGGGCGGTAGCCGCCGCGCCGCCACTCGAGAGCGGATAGGTCGACGCCGTCATGGACGCCGAAGTACTGAAACGGTGCGAGGTAGCCGTCGTCGATGGCCTCCCATAGCCGGAGCTCGACGGCCGTGCGGTCCCCGAACCAGCGCGTGATGTCCTCGCCGTCCATCCGTTCGGGGGTCGCCGTCAGGCCCAAGAGCTCGGCGGGCTGCAGATGCTCGAGCAACGCTCGATAGGTGGGTGCTGCGGCGTGGTGGACCTCGTCGATCACCACGACTTCGAACGCATGCGGGTCGAGGTCCTCGATGGCCTCGTTGCGCACCGACTGCACCATGGCGAACACGTGACGACCCACTAGCGGCTGCTCCCCGTCGCCCAGGATCTCGCCGAAGTCGGGGTCCTTGAGGACGGTCGCGTACGTCGCCCGGCTCTGGTCGAGGATGCGGCGCCGATGGGCGACGAAGAGCAGGCTTGGTTTGCGGCCGAGCTGATCGCACAGGCGGCGATAGTCGAGCGCCGCCATGACCGTCTTGCCCGTGCCGGTCGCGGCGACGAGAAGGTTGCGGTGACGATCGTGGCGGTCCCTTTGGGCTTGCAGCTGTTCGAGCATGCGCGCCTGGTGTGGCTTCGGCGTGACGTCGAAGGCAACAAAGCCGCCGCCGAGATTTCGCCGCTTCGCCCGCCGCTGGCTATCGAGTGCCTCGCGCAGGCGCTGACTGTCCTGCTCGGGGTCGAAGCGCTCGAAGGCTTCGTTGGCCCAATACGTCTCGAACGTCGCGCGCATCCGCTGTACGAGCGGGGCGGCCGCCACCTCGCTGAGGCGGACGTTCCACTCCATCCCCTGGTGCAGCGCCGCATACGAGATATTCGACGAACCGAGGAAAGCGGTGGTCAGGCCGCCGGGCCGGTGGATGATCCACGCCTTGGCATGGAGCTTTGTCCTGTCGGCCTCGTAGTCGACGCGCACTTGCGCGCCGGCCTTCGCGAGTTCCTCCAGGGCCTTCGGTTCCGTGGCGCTCATGTAGGTCGTCGTGATAACGCGCACACGCCCGCCGCGCTCGTGGACGCGAGCGAGCTCGTCGATCAGCGTTCGGACGCCCGTCCAGCGGACGAAGCTCACGAGAAAGTCCACGTCGGTCGCGCTCGGTAACTCGCTGCGGATCTGCTGGCCGATGGCTGGCTGCGCGTGCCCGTTGACCAACAGCTCGTTCGCCGAGAGCGAGATCATTGGGCTCGCGGGCAGGAGCGACGTGCCGAGCCCTTCCGCCGGCTTCCGGACGCCGGTGAGCATGGCGGGCGGGAGGCGGATTGCGTCCTCGTCGGTGAGCGCCGCGATGATCTTGTTCACGGCGAGCGCCTGATCCTCCGCGGATACGCCAGCGTCGAGCATGCTGTCGAGAACGCGGCGGACGACCGCGGCCGCATGCCGCGAGAGACGCTCAGGAGCCTCGGCACCGTCGAGCTCCGCCAGCTCGACGAGCGCATCGTCGACGCGTGACAGCGCTTCGTCCGCCGCCACGGTGATCAATTCGTCGCGCAGACCGGGCGTCAGGTCAGTCACGGAATGAGCAACCTACCGGCTTGGTTCTATCGCCTCGACGCCCGACGCGCTGTTCGACTTCGGCGCCGTCGCAGCGATCGTCGGCCGTCGCGGGTCCCCGGGATTGGCGCCGCCGCTCTCGACGACCGACAACTACCGAGACGACGGGCGGCCCGGAAGCACCTACGCGTAAGCCCTGACGGACCCGCATACGCGCCGGGTCGGGCCTTCGAACGCAGAAAGCCCCCTGGCGAGAGGGGGCTTCCTTTGAGCCCTACGGTCGCCCGTAGGGACATAGCGGGGGCGGGATTCGAACCCGCGACCCTCGGGTTATGAGGTGTCTGGAAGGGGGTCGGATTGCCTGAAGTTCCCGCAGTTTGAGAGAGATTTCTGTAGTTCGCGAGGAGTGGTTCTTCTCAAATTGGAACCACATTGGAACCACGAGATGGTGCTTGGAGGCCGCCGGCGGACAAGTCCGCGGGGGCGGATGCCGCGGCGACCGCTGCCGCCTCGCATGGACGCAGCAGCGCAAGACCGATACATTCGAGGACTCTTGCTCAGCTGCGGTCCGGCGGGCGCTATGGCTCGTCGTGTTCGATCGCGGCTGCCCAGCTTCCGTTCATTGGTCTGTCGGCCTTCACGGGCTGGCAGATGTGCTCGCCCGTTCCACCGCCAAGGAACTCGGCTGCCGGTCACGCCGCGACAGCCGTCCAAACCGTTCAAGAGCGGGCCGAGGGGAGAACTTCGACCACTACGTCGTCTTCGCAGACGGGACACACCTGATCCGTCTCCCAAGCAACATGAAGATCATTGCCGGCCCCAATCAAGATCAGTTGGCCAGTGGCGTAGTGGCAGTCTGGGCAGGTGTAGTTGAGATCAATCAGCGCTCCCGTGTCATCCGGCGCGCCAACCGGCCCCCAGGACGTTGCACTAGTCCTCTTTGCCACCGTGCCTCCAATCAACCTCGCTGTGAGGGCGGCATCATCGCGGGTCGCCCGCGCAGAGAGGACATTGCTGTTGCTTTGGACGAAAGCGGGGAGCGCGGCGTCGCACGCTTTCTCGCGCGCCGATAATCGTCTCGGGTGCCGACGATCGCTGAAACATTTCCGTCTCTCCAGCGGGTCGCGCTGAGTAGCGGCACGGAAGACGTCGCCGACTTGCTCTCGTCCACGTTTGATCCCACGGATCGACTGTGTCTTCTCCGGGTGGCGACCTTCGTGCGGACGATGTGCCGAGAAAAGCCCGTGATGCTCGACGAGGCCGTTGCAGCGGCCACGAGCCTGCTGGAGGAGATCGACGGCGTCGCGGAGCCGGGCGACTGGTCCCACGATCTCCTCACATTCGCAACTTGCGCGTTTCTGGCAGCCGAGCTCCAGCATCGAGGCGAGGCGGTCGGACCGTCGATCTTCATTCAGAGGGCGCTGAGGTGCGCGCAAGACGATGGCGGCTTTGGGGCGCGACCCGAACGGCTCCGGCTCTGGGAAAGCCCCCCAGTCGATGCGCTCGACCTCGCGATGCTTGAGCTGACATTGACCTTCTTCGCCACGTTGTACGCGCATGCCTGGCGGCACACCGATCAGCAGGACCTCGCCATGGCGGTTTGGCCGCATGCCATCGATGCAACGCTTGCGGCCCTCGGGGTCGCTAGCGAGGAGCTGGAGGGCCTGGACGATGACGCTCCGCTCATGTGGGCCGTGGCCTGCGCAGTTCATCGTCTCCAGTGGGCGATAGGAGCTCGAAGAGACGAGGCGGCCCAGGAGTTCGCCGAGGTCTGGGAGCCGCTCTTAGACGATTCGACGGTTGGCCCGACTTCGCGCAAGGCGCTTCTCATGTTCGGCTCGTCGGTCGACGGACTTATCGCTTCACGGCCGCCAAAGGAGTACGCGGAGATGCTGCTCGCGGAGTTCGGACACGAGCTCACCCCGCCTCTTCGACTAAGGGCAGTCACGGCCTCCTTCGGTGGAGACGTGGCAGCGTTGCGTGAAGGACTCGGCGACCTCCTCGACGCTGCTGCCGCTCACCGAGCCTGGGACCACCCGGAAGAGCCGCCGTCGGCCCGGGCGTATCGGCGAAGCATGGACTACGTCGCTATCGCGTGGCCGGTGCGGTCGCTTGTGAACGACTGCCACGTCGACGAGGCGTTGACGCTGCTCGCGGCCTGGGCAGTCAAGCCACCGACGCTGCCGCTCCTTCGCGAGCCGCTCTTCATGCTTCCGACATCTGTCGTTGGGACACAGTGGGCGACGTCGACGGTCAGAGCACCGGGCCTCGACGCACGCCGCCCTGCCACGTTGCCGGCTCTGAACCAAGCCATCGAGCGATCGTTCAGGACGAGTTATGAGGTGCAGGAGGGGGCGTCGTGGGATGTCCCTCCTAGCCGGACCGGGTTCCCCGTCGAGGACGAGGGCGGGGCCTATCTCGCTGTGTGCACCGAGCACCTGCGCCTGGCCGATCTCGCAGCGGTTGCGGCCGGCTTGACGGACGCAGCCTCGATAGTGCCCTGGCCGATGATCCGACTCCCGCTTCAAGCTCTCATCCGTCGCGACTTGGGCAGAACGTGGCCCCTCTCGGCGAGCCTCGAGGAGCCGCGGCCGGCCGCGGCGATCCGGCAAGTGGCCGTCCTCGGCGTTGGCTCCATCACCTCCGAGCACGAACGGCGAGCCGTGGCTGAGGCGTTCACGCGTGAGGGCGTCGAGGTGGTCGATTTCGGCGAGGCCACGCGTAGCTCGTTCTCGGAGGCGTATACGTCCTCCTTCGAGCTCGTGTGGCTCTGTTCCCATGGGTCTCTCGATCATGTGCGCCCCCACCTTTCCGGGCTGCCTATGGACGACGGCGATTACATGACTGCTGACGAACTTGAGGCGCTCCCGGTGCCTTCGCGCGATACGCGGCGACTGGTTGTCTTGAATGTCTGTGACGGTGGGGCCTCTCCTCTTGCGGAAGGGGCACTCGCTCAAGGCGTGGCGGCGAGGCTGGCGAGCCGGCAACAGGCCGTCGTGTCGCATCTCTGGCCGATCAAACCCATCGCCGCTAGCGCCTTCGCGGGCGTCTTCGCGGGCGAACTCGCGCGCGCTAACGATGCTCTCGCTGCTTTCACGCGCGCCCTTGCCGCGATGCACGGCGGGCAAGCCCCGCTAGCGGATGCGTTGACGGACCTTCGCGCTGAGGAGCTCGCCGCACTTGTCGCTCACAACGACATCGGCTGGGAGTCGGCGTTCACGTGGGGGGCTCCAGTCCTTGTCGGTTGACCCGGTCCGTGACTTGCCGCGGCCGCTGTTGAGCGCCCCTTCGCGTCGCGTTGGCGAAGCCCGGCCGTCTCGCTCCTATCCGCGGGATCCCGTCACACTCACGTCGCCGTTTTCATCCGCGCCTGACCTCAGCGCGACATGCTGTAGATCTGCCCGGAGCGGGCGACGTCGAGCGCGTAGGGTCCCCCCGTCATCCCGTCCAGAGATCAGAAGCTGACCGGCTCGGCCGGCGAGCACTTCGTGGGCTCGACGCTGGCGCAGATCGACTGCGCCGCCTCACTGACCCGGGAAGGCGTCGCGCGGGTCGACATCCTCGCCGTCCGCGCTGACATGGGCGCCGAGCAGCCCGAACGGCCGATCATCGAGGTGCAGGTCAGGACCATACGCCATCACCGCAAGCCAATGTGGCCGATGGGCGCGCGCGGCATCACGCCCGGCGCGTCGGCACGCGAGTGATACGTGTTCGTGCTGCTCGTCAAGGACGTCCGTGATCGTCCGCGATGCTGGGTTGTACCGCGCGATCACGCCGTCGCCGGGGCGTGGATCGCCCACATGCACTGGCTGACTGAATCCGGCATCCCGGCCGGACAGCGCAACGCACCGATCACGCAGGCGCGCATCGGCATCGACGTCTGGGACCGATACGAAGATCGGTGGGACTTGCTCGACCACAGCGCCTATGACGCGCCAGTGCTGCTCCCGGATTGGATCATCGACAAAATCGACGAGCCGAGGATTGCGTTTCGGGAGGCCCATCGCTGGCGCCAGGGCGGAATGCCACCCCGTGGCGACGCCCCGGGCGGCTGACGCTGAGGCGGTCGCTTCCGGCGGCTCCTGGCCGCGCGACGCCGAGCGGTGCTGATGACCGCCCGCGTAGGTGGTGGCGGGCGGCACCGAGGCGCAGGACTTATGCGCGCGCGGGTGTCGAGGCGATCGGCGTCTGTCACGCGAGGACCGCGGGCTCCGCGGCGGCGGGATGGACCGCGAGCCCGGCGGTTCGCGCTGCGCCGTGCGGCTAACGCATCCCGATACGTCGCAGCAGCCGCGCCCAGCCCCGCCGCGTGGAATGCCAATCGGCGCGCGGTCGCGCCCTGCGCGGCTCCGTATCGATCCGCCGCTCAGAACCCGCACCCAAGAATGGGGAATCAGGGGCTTCCTTTGAGCCCGTGAGACCTCCGGTAGGCGCGCGTAGCGGTGGCAGCATCGGCTGGACTCCGGTCGTGTGGGATGGCACGCGATGACCCCCTCAGGCCGTAGCGGCTTGGTGCGGGCGACTGTTGAGGCTTGGTCCCGATCCGTCGGCGTTCGTTGCAGCGCACGCGCGGCGTACATCCACGGTAATCGGGGTTCTCGGTCTCTCTTAAAGCTCCTTTGAATGGGCGCTAAGTGGATACAGTACGGCAGTGCCACTCACCGCCATCGGAGCGCTTATCGCGCTGCTCATCGCTCCGGGTTTCCTTCTCATCCGTGGCTATGAGCGGCGGCGCTACCGGCACCAGCCCGATCGCGACATCTACGCGGTTGCGGAGGCGATCGTCGCGAGCGCTATTTGGCTCGGACTGTCGTGGGTGGTGCTTCTCAGGATCTTCGGGGACCCGCTCTCAGATGTCGGCCTGTTCCCGGTCGACGAGAAGCGACTCGAAGATCACCCCCTCGGGGTCGTATCGCTAGGTCTCGCCGTCATCCTCCTGCCGTATGGCGTAGGCGTCGGCGGCGCCGCCGTCGGGAACGCGCTGTCCCGAACGACGCGCAGACCCTTCAGTTGGCTGAGATGGACGCTGTGGAAGCTGGGGTTCTTCAAGATCCCGAACGCTTGGGATCGCGCATGGGCGCAGCTTGAGCGGCACGGAGCCGGCCACGTCGTCATCAAGATGAAGGACGGTTCGTTCGTAGTCGGGGGATATGGCAAGCAAAGCCGAATCGACGTCTCGCCCCTACCGACGCGGACCATTTTCCTGCCCAAGGGGCATGCGCACGCCGGGCCCGCCTTCGCAGGAGGTCCCGGGATGCTGCTCAACCTGGAGCAGAATCGTGAGCAACTTCTCGCGGACCCCGCGTTTCAGCCAGTGACTGACGAGGTAGGCGTCGTCGTGGACGGCGATGAGATCGCGGCGGTATTCTTCCGAAAGGCGTGACTTCGATGGCTCCGGAAACCGAACATCCGATCGCGCCTCCCACGGGCGGCCTGACGGGTACACGCGAAGCTCCCGATTCTCCGTTCCTGGAGGACCCGGCACGCCCGCAGGAACCAGAGGAACCTAAGACGCGGAAGGAGCTCGCGGCGGAGGCCAAGACAGTCGCGGGCGAACTGGTTTCGGTTATCGGGAAGCTCGTGCGGAAGCCGTCCGCGGAGTCCAAGGAGCACGAGGCTGACAAGGACTTGAGCGCCAACGGAGAGCACGGCGCTGACGGCGACCACAGCAACGGGCCGTCACCGGCTGAGGTTCGCGAGCCCGCCCAGTAGACACGGCTCGCCCGGGCGCCGCACGCGGCGTGGGTGGATCGCAGGGTTGGACCGCGTGCACTCGCGAGCTGGAGTTGTCCGTCGACCGGGGACGCCTCCGCCCAAGGGGCGAACATCCGCGCTAGGACGGCGGAGGCGCATCCTTCGCGAAGCTCACGATGTACAACTCCTCGACCGCCGCGACGACGCCGGCAACCGCGATTGGGCGGACTGGTATGTCCCCGGGATCGTCCTTGCGAAGCTCCCGCGGCGTCCGAGACTCATCGTGCTTCTCGCACTCGAAGGCGAGCAACAGGCCCGGCGGCGGATACTCGTAAGCGCGTTCGGGGCTCGACTGATCCTCACGGAGCCACGCCGCGATCCTATTGGCGTTGCGAATCGTCCCAGTGGGCGTTCAGACTTGTTCCTGCAGCCACGAGGCTGGTCCGTGAGCGCCTTATGTCCTCACCGCCTGCCGGACCAACTCGTCTGCGGCAACGTGCTGAACGCGCGGGTCAGCGAGCAGCCGCTGGGTCAACGAAAGCCGGTGAGCGCTCCAGGTGTTCGACCATCCCGCATACTCGCGAACCACGCCGACGGGGATCAGTAGCGCTTCGACGAGGCGCATATCGCTCTCGAACACGACTGCCGCGAGCAGATCGAAATCGAACGTGCGCAGGGCCGAGAGGTTTCGCCGTGATGCGCGGGTGCGACGCAAGGCCTTGACCTGGACTCTGGTCCCATCGGGCGTCAAGACGTCGTAACTCTTCGTGTTCGGTGGCTCGGGGTCCACGCCGTAGTAGTCCGCCACCACGCGCTCGGCCATATCCGCGATCGGGTTGTTGCCCGAATGGACGACGCCACGCCGGTGAAGCTCATGCATCACTTCGCCATAGAGAGCGACGAGCTGAGCGTCTGATCGCTTCGCGAGCTTCGTCACGGCGACCCGAGTCTACGACCCTCCCGCCGACCTACCTCTGGGTATCCCAGTAGCGCGGTCGTGCGGAAGATTTCTACGCTCGCGGGATGGCGAGAGCGTTTATCACTGGCTGGGCACGCGACACCTGGCAGGCAGCCGAGGCGAACGGCGAGACCGGCCGACCACTGCAGCACACCGCCAGCGACCAGTTCGGATGGGGCGGGAACGTCGAGGTCGGCGACCGGCTCTACGTCCTGGGAAACGACGACGGGCGACTAATCGCGATCTCTCGGCTGACGGTCCACGAGAAAATCGATCGGGTCAGCGCGGCTGCGCGATTGGGACCAGATATCTGGGACTCGGAGTGGCACGTCCTCAGCCGTGACGGCTTACCTCAGCGTTTCGACCGCGTGGTCCCGGAGGCCGAAGCTCGCGCAATCATGAGTGAGCGCGGGACGCCGCTCCGCATAGCTCCAGACGAGTACCGCCTCGACAGTCAAACGTTGATGAGGACGCGGCCGATCACGCCCGCGAGTGCGGAGATCCTCGACCGCGCCCTCGCCACGGGCGGGAGCAGCGGAGTCATCGCGACGGCCGCGCTCAGCCGGCGACTCAGCGCGCCTGAGCGGAAGGTCGTAGAGGAACGTGCGATGACCGTCGCGGCGGAACAGCTACGGCGCGCGGGGTGGGAGCAGGTCGTGCGAACCGCAGAGCAGGCGTCTTGGGATTATGAAGTCACTCGAGGCATCGACGAGATGGCGCGCGTCGAAGTCAAAGGAAGCACGCTGCCGATCCGCACGATCGAGGTAACGCGCAAGGAGCGCGACAGCGCGCTCACGTTTCACGCCTCGATTCTTGTACTCGTAGACGAGATCGAACTGGATCGATCCGGCCCTAGCGCGAGCGGCGGCAACCCGCGCGTCATCGACCGTTGGACGCCGTCGCCGGATGAGTTCGTCGCTCAGCGCTACACGTACCGGGTCCCGTAGCGACGCTCGCCTATGCGTTGTGCGGGCGGCGCCGCGCTATGCGTGCGGGCACCGACCCCCGTTTAGTCCGCGGCATGCAGCTCTTCCAGAGCGACGGCCAACGAGTCAAGGTCACTGCCACCCGTCGCGATCAGAGACCGAATCGAGGTTGCGCGACTTGTCGTCGCTCGAGGCCGTCGCGTGCGCACGCACTCGGGACAGCGGGACGTTTCGATGAATGTCGCGCGGTCTCGGGCAGTTAGCTCAGATAGCTCCCACGGCTCATCACAGTCGGGACACCAGACGTCCATGCCTGGAGCAGGGGACGACGACACGATCTTCGCCCCCTGCCTCCGACTCTTGAGCATTCCGCACGGGCTTCGTCGTCCTGCATTATCGTGGCGCGTTTGATGGCGGCGAGCTCAGACAGGATCAACGATCTCGGCGTCCTGACGCCGGGAACATTCGTGTCGGGTCTCGCGGCGTCCGGGCCCGTCGAACTACTCGCGGTCGAGATGCACGGCAGCACTGCCGCGACTGTCACCTGGGCCGACCACGAAGGGCGCACCGACCGCCGCGTCATCTACGGCGAGGTCCTGTCGACGCTGCGGATCGTCGAGGCCGGCCGGCGGTGGGCGTTCACCGCTGACGCCGCGGGCTTCCGTCTTCGCGGTCAATCCGTGGACGGTCATGCGAGGGACGGTCAACACCGAGGTCGCGGCGGCCGATCGGCCGGAGGCGCTCGCCTTCCTCGAGCAGGCCGAAGACTTCTACCGCGCCGCGACAGCACGCGTTTCGGCCAACCCGCTGCTCCTCTACTACGCATTCATGAACCTGGGCAAGGCCCTGATCCGCACACGCGGTTCAGATGCGTCACTCGATCAGGCGATGCACGGACTGAAGGAGGAGACAGCACCCGGCGGGACGGAGCTCAAGGATTCAGATGTCGTCGCGAAGGATGCCGGCAGCCGCACCAACGTCTACTCGGAAGTCGTCGAGCGGCTGGGATATCCGAGACCGACTAACAACGCGCGCTACCCCGTTTCACAGCTCCTCGGCCAGATTGTCGTTGGTCACCGAATCTGGCGCGAGGCGTCGATCGGGCACAAAGAGCGCTTCATCGACCTCAAGCACATCGACATCGTGGATGCCCGGTCACCGCGACAGCTCTGGCTCCGCTTGTATGTGGCAAAGGGTGATTTGTCTCGTTATGGGATCACTCGTGCCCGCCTGCTCTCGGAAGGGCGCCTGACCGCCAACGTCCACGAGGTTGACGTTGCGGGAACCGGTCGTCCGAAGGACCTCGCCTGTGTGGAGCAACGCACTCACTCGTGTACACGGGCCGACCCACAGACGTCGTCGCCGACCTCGTGAACCTTGTGCGACCCAACCTCTGGCGGGTCGTCAGCGCCGTGCCTGGATCCACCTACCGGCGCTACTACCTATGCCTGACCCCGCCGGCCGAGGTCAGGCTCCCCCAGCTCGCGTCTCTCTGGGCCCTGTTCTTCTACTTCGGCTCAGTGGTGCGTTATCGGCCCCACCTTTTCGGCACGCTTCTGCAGGCCGAGTACGGCGCGTTCGTTTCGGAATTCATCTCGTCCCAGCCCGAACAGATGGTCTACTTGCTCGCGTCGGAGCTTTGCCAGCGCGAGATCGCCCGGCCGGCGATCGTGTGACGAGCAGCTTCGCCTCCTCCGGCCTCCGCGCCGTCACACGAGGCCATCGACAATCAGCCGGGTGGCTCCACAGGCGCGGGACGACGACGTCGTCGCGGCAGTCCGAGACCTGAGGGGAGGCACCGCGCGTCGACAAAGCGGACATTCGACATCGGAGGCTGGTCGCAGGAAGAACGCGCGGTGACTTCGTGGTACACGGGCGCCGCACGCAAGTAGCACCCGTCGCACGTTGCCACGCGATGGAGGCGGTGACGTCCGACGGTCTGCCGCAGGCTCCGGGCAAGTCCTGACACGCCCGCGTCCACACTAGGAGCCATGAGCGCGCGACCCAAGGCCACTCCGAGGAGCGGCTTCGTTCATCGTCAGCCTTCAGCAGGGCTTCTTGAGGCGCCTGCGTTGGTCGGCCGCCGATAGCGGGGGGCGGGATTCGAATCCGTGACCTTCGCGTTATGAGGTCGGGTGGCAGACTCGGGTTGCGTCGCTTCACGCAATTTGCGAGACAGTCTTCTCCGGAAGATGGGTGGTTCCTCTCAAATTGGAACCACGCTGGAACCACGGCGCCGGAGACCGCTTGCCTTCGCCGCACAGCCTCGATGGAATCGACCGGATGCGCGACGATCATCTAACCAGCGCCGAGATCGAGGTGTTCCTGCTCCGACACATGAAGCGCGATGCGTGGCTCACCCTCGACGACCTATACAGGCTCGTGGAGGAACACGGCGACCTGACGCCGGCTGATTGGGAGCCCGACGCGCCGAACTCAAGCGGGATTCGATGGCGACGCAACATCCGCAATGTTCTTCAGAGGCGTAAGTCGCGGGTGGGCGGCGGCGGCTTGTTCGAGTGGGATCCCGACACGCAGCGGTACAGGCTGGGATAGCCGTTGCGTTACGGCGACCGGCCGACGCAGGGTGATCCCGCGCAGACCGGCGGCCAGACGCCCGCCGTAGCGAGTTAGTCGGATCGCTGTACGTCGACGCAGCGCGCCTTCCGACCGTGTCCTCCGGAGCCTGAGCGAGATCAGCGGGGGAGGCGCGTGAGGTCGTAGGGCAGGACCGGCCGCGACAGATGGGCGCCGAAGCGGCTCAGCAGTGCCCGTGCGTACTCGTCGGTCAGCCGGCCAGTGCGCTGACACCCTGAGTCGAGCGTGCCGGCGTCGGGATCGAGCGTCATCGTGAACGGCGGATTAGCGTGGTCGGTCGCGACCGCCCGCCTCACCTCAGATACCAGGTCCTCGACATCCTGGGTCGGTGTCGGCGGGTCGAGCTCGAGGGCGCGCCGCAGGCCTTTCGCGTCGCGGTCCGCGAGGCTTAGCAACTCCTCAGCGTCGGTTCGCAGCTGGACGAACCGTCGGCCCCAGCCGTCGACCAGACCAACGGGGACCTCGCTGGCGATGTGGAGCCGCGCACGCCCGTCTGGATCGAAGACCGCGAGGTCCAGCAGCCAGAGGCGCTGGTAGCGAGCCCGGTTGAGCTGCGCGACCGCATGCTGGCCGGTGCTCTCGAAGTAAGGCAGCTTGAAGTCGCCCTCTCGCGGCTCGTCGCCGTCACGCAGCTTCTTTATCGGCGCTACGACAACGTGGCTAACGGGGAAGCTGCCCCGCTTACCGTCGGAGCGCACCACGAGGTCGCAGGGCTGTGCGATGACGACCCATCGCTTGCTCGGCGCGGCGGCATTGCTGAAGATGTCGCCGCACTCGATTGGCTGATGGAGCCTGTTGACCCGAGTGACGTCGGCGTAGATCTGCTGGCGCTGGTAGAAGCGCGGGCCGCGGTAGTCGGGCGCGCCGGGATCGCCGGCGTCCTCGTCATCGTCGCCTTCGGCTGCCTGCCGGTCGGCGACCGGTACGCTCGAGCCCACCTCGCCGAGGCAGCGGATCGTGCGGGTCAGCGACTGGACGTCGGGGTCGTCCCAGAGCTTCTCGCGTACCGAGTCGCGCTGTATGAGACCGAAGAGGAGCAGCAGCGTGTCGGTCGGCCACACGCCCTCGACCTGCGAGGCGCCGAAGACCATCGACTCGAGCTCGATCGGCAGCACGCTCTTTGCCTCTCGAACCGCCGCCTCCTGGGTCTCGGTGACCTTGTCGGCGATCCGGCTGACCAGCTTATGCATCAGCGGCGCGAGCAAGGTGAGGCGCAGGTGGCTCGGAAACTGCTCGGGTGTGATGACACGTGTCTTGGAGATGACGAGCGTCCGGTGTAGGTCGATGCCCTCATCGCCGAGCTTGAGATACGTCTCGTGCTCATCTCCTGCGCCGACGGTGTGTGTTAGTAGCCCCGTCCAGACCGGGCGGTCTACGGACCGCTCCTGGACCTGCCGGATCATGTCCTCGCCGTCGCGCTCGCCGCCACCTTCGGCGTGGAAGTCGCGATCGAAAAGGATCAGGATCGGCTTGTCTTGCTCGAGAACCGTGTCCTGCTGCTCTTCCCACTGGGCCTTTGAAAGTGCGACGACGCGTTCCTGGAGCAGCTGCCCGAGCTTGGACAGAGCTTCGGTGTCATCAGCGACGTCGCTGTCTCCGACCATTTCTTGAGCGCGCCGAACCAGCTCGGTCCGTGCCGATTCGCCGAGCTGTTCCCACAGCTCCTCGAGCAGTTGCTCGTAGAACACGAAGTCCTCGAGAATTTCGGCGTCGTCGTCGCGTCCCAGCAGCTTGGCTCGCTGCTCCGCGTCGAGGCGGCGACCGAGATTTCGCGCGAGCTCGAGGCCGGGAGCGTGTCGGTCATCGACGGAGTACACGTGCTCGATGTCAACGCAGTCGAGAAGCTCGCGGATCTGCGCGAGTTCCGCCACCTCGCTCACTGGGCGACCGCTCCGCTGAGGTCGATGACGAAGCGGTTGTGGTTGCCCTGCTCGTTGCGGTCCGGCGCGAAATAGATCGAACAGCCTTCGCTGTCGAGCAGTTGCCGGACAATGAACAGGCCGAGCCCGCGTCCATCGGGTTTGGTCGTCACGAACGGCTCGAATACCCGCGCGGCGCGCTCAGGCGAGATGCCCGGTCCAGAGTCGGCGACCGCCGCCATGGGCCGGTCGCACGTCAACTCGATCGTTCCGGCACTCGCGCCCTGGCGGAGGGCCTCCCGCACCCAGTACTCGCTATTGAGAAGCAGGTTGTCGAAAATCTGTGTCAATTTCCCTCGGTTCATGCGGACGGTAAAGCTCTCGCCCGCGAGAACTGCGATGGTGATCGGATCCTTCTGGATCCGCAGTCGGTAATGGTCAGCTAGCTCTTCGAGAAACTGCTGAATGTCTATCGCGTCCTTGCGATCACGGACGTAGCGCAGCGAGGGCTGGAGGTGCGACGTCTGTTTGCGCAGCGATCTGGCGGTCGAGCGGACGAAGTCTGCGAACGCAGTCGCTGAGCGGTCGGTGACCTTGCCGGACACAGCCTTTTCGGCAAAGTTCGACGCGCGCGACTCAAGTTGGTCGCAGACATTCATGAGCTCGTGAACGAGCGCTTCGGCGGTAATGCCAAGACTCATTGTCTCCTGCGAGAGCACGACCTGGTCCCGCAGGCTGCGGATCTCGTGGCCGAGGAGCATGGGAAGTGCGGCGGCCGACGTCAGCCGTGTTAGATAGGCCTCGATCTCGACGAGGAGCGCCTGCGCCTCGCCGACGGCGTCGCGAAGCTCGCGCGACGCCTCGGCGAGCGCCTCCGGGTCAGCTTCGTCACCTTCGGCCTCGAGCTCCTGGGCGCGGACAGTAATCGTGTTGATCTGCGCTGACGTCGCGGCAACGCGGCCGGAAAGCTCGCGGCCCTCCTCCAGCTGTTGGGCGAGCACGTCGGCAGCCTCATCCGAGTCCGCTGCGTCCTCAACAGGTGCCTCGGCAGCGAGCCGGTCTTTCACATACGCGACCCACGCACGTCCTACCGCGCTATGGAGCGTGTCGACGTCGCCCGAGAAGCGTGAAAGTAGGGCTGAGAAGTTGCGGAATGCCGGCGTGTCCTGGAAGCCCTCTCGATCGGTTTTCTCCACAAGCATGGCGTTGTCTCGTGCGGAGATCGCCAGATAACCACTTGTCGATGCGGGGTCGAGCCCATATGTCGAACGGGACGAGGTGGCGCCCCGGGCGAGCCCGAGCGGGTCGCGATCCGTGCGCACCCGAAAACCGTCGCGGTACACGCGCACTCCAGCAAACTCCTTGACGATACTCCTGTACTGAGCAGCGCTGTCGAAGATGCTCTGCAGCGCGGCGCTCGAGTGCCCGAGGTCGAAGCTGTCGATCTCTCCGTGGAATGGCCCCGGCGAGATCAGTTCGCTGTTCTCGTCCCGGTAGAGCTCGGACAGCGACGGAGCGGGGACCCGCCACTCGAACCCGGCGAACGCATTCTTTCGGCGCGGCCTCCGGAGGCCGTAGTCCGCCATCGGGCCGAGTTGTTGGAGGTACTCCCGGAAGCCCTCGCCGGCGTCATGAATGCCGAAGCGCTGGAAGTTCTCGACGTCGGGGCCCGTCGTTCGATTAGGAGCGAGGAAGGCGAGGCGCAGGTCGCCGCGTATACGGAGGTCGCGACCGTCGAACTGCAGTTCGTAGCGCGCTTCGGCCGTGTCGCGGAGGCGGGAGGTCAACTCGAACAGGTCGAGCTGCCCTCCGTCGATCTCGATGGACACGCGAAAACCATCGACACCCTCATACGGGCTAATGATCTGCGAAAGCTCGCGGAGCAGATGCTGCCGCTGTGTCTTACCGCCCGACCAGTAGCCGTGCTCGCGCAACCCGAGCACGCGGATTGTCGTGCCGGTGCGCGGCCGAGTCGAGGGCTCCTCGAGGACTGGCACCTCACTGAGCGTGTCGGAGCTGGCGAAGTCAGCCCACGAGAAGCGCACCCGGAGGGCCTCACTGTCGCGGGCTTTCGTGTCGAGCTCGACCTCGTCACCGAGGCGCTGGGCCCCGAGGCGGCCGAGACCCTTGTCACCGAGAGGGGTCCGTCCCTTCGGTGTCGTCTTGTTCTCGGCCTTCATGCGGCGCTTCTGCGAGACCGCGATACGCAGCCATCCGTGCTCGACCTGCTCTCGCGACATGCCGGCGCCGGCGTCCTCGACGGTAATCGCGCCGATGAGTTCGCCGCGACCGTGCACTGAGGGCGTAGCCGACGCGGTGTCAACGCGAACGCGTACCCATGGAGAATCGGCGTCGTAAGCGTTCTTAATGAGCTCGGCGAGGGCCTGCGCGTCGTCGGAGATGAGGTCTTCGCCGAGGCGAAAGACGACGCCCGGGTCGATCTCGAAGCGCATCAGGTACGGAACACGAGGACGGTCTCGCTGCCAATGGTGTCCACGTGGCCATTCTTGTTCGGCATGCGCTTGAAGCCCTGTGGAATTTCCCGTTCGAGCCGCCCGACCAGACGCACCTCGCGGGCAGCGAGGAGTTCAATGAGGGCAGCGTCGAGAGGAACCGGCTTGCCTCCAACGCGGCGGTTGCCGACGGTCCAGGCCATGATGCTGCCTTCGGAGAGGCGATGGAGGATCGGCGGGAGAGCCTGATCGAGATCGCGAAAAAAGGCAGCGACCCGCTTCGCGCGGTCGGCGGGCTCCTTGCGAAGGCGCTTGAACGTTGCGGCAAGCGCGGGCGACGCCGTCGTGACGTCGCTGATGGCGCCCTCAGCGAGCCGCTTGGAGCCGCCGAGGCTCATCGTGTCGAGGGCGTGTGTGCTCGAGACAACGGCCGGATGAGCGTCCGGGTGAATGTCGGCGAGGTCGATCCACTGCAACGGTAGGAAGGCCTGCTGTCCGTACGTGACCGTTGAGGCGTTGTCGCCGTATGGCGGCGAGGTGAGCGTGATCTGACAGGAATGGTCGCCCGGAACCGTCTCGAGGTCGCGGGTGTCGCCGAGCTCGAGCACGATCTCGCCCGTGTAGTGCCCATACTTGAGGTAGCCCTCGGCGACGAGGCTGTCGCGCTGCTCGGTGACCCTGGCGAGGTTTCTGAGCAGAATCGATTCGTACAGACCGGTGACGTCGATCGCACGGCGGAGCTGCTCCTCCGGGCGGATATGGAGCTTGACAGTGGAGACCCGCGAGTTGCTGCTTAGGCGGACCGTCTCGGCCAGTGCCAGCCAGTGAAACCGCCGGCAGGCAGGATTAGTCTCTGCGCGGATCGCGCGCCGAATGCGCGACAGGGCAACGGCGACGTCGTATCTGAACCACTTCCTCCAGTTGGGAAAGACGACCTCGAGGGCGCGGCCGCGCTCAGTCGCAACTGCAGTGAGCACGCGACTGGCCGAGTCGCTGAACGCGTCAACGTGGTAAGGCCCGGCCTTCACACGGCAGATCAGAATAGCCAGCGGATTGATGTCACGGCCGGTGAAGTCAAGCCCGAGGTTCATCGCCTCGGCGAGGGTCGTCCCCGAGCCGACGAACGGGTCCCACACTCTTGGCGCATCGAACTCCTGCCGCAGCAGGTCCAGGATGTCGTGCTGCATCTGGGGAACCATCATTGCCGGATACTGAAAGAGGCCGTGTAACCGGTGGCTCTCGGCATCGTTGGGCTGCGCCCACTGCGGGCCGCGCTCGAACTGGAGCAGGTCTAGCGCTGCCGCGAGCTCCTGGTTCTCAGGCGACAGTCCTGGCGCTTCTCGAGCTTCTGCGAGTGTCATCGGGCCACAGCCTCTCGTAGACGACCCCTCGATCGCGACCAGGTCAGAGCACGCCCGCAGGACACATGGTCGTGAACGGTACACACGAGCGCGGACGGCCGGATCGCTACCGGCCCCGGAGTGCTCAGATTCTCCGACCGACGTTATTGACTCTCGCGACCGCTACACCGGGCACAGATTGGCACCGACGGTGCATCGTCGACGCGTACACGAGGGAGGGGGTTCTCGCGGCCTCGCGCGACCTGGGAGGCATGGGACGAAGAACACGCCGGCGCGCCGCCACCGCAGCGACGCCGAGATCGGCGGCGCGGAGGCGGGATCATCAAGCGCTGGTCAACGTCAGCGACGAGGTGCGGCGGGAGTTTCGCGACGTCGTCGGCAACGACTCGATCGCGGCGTACCTCGGTCGGCTGGTCGAGCGCGCGGTGGAACGGGAGCGGGCGCGGCGGGTTCGTGCTGGGACGGTCGATGATCTGCTTCTGCTCGACGCGCTCGAGCGGGTGCGCGAGCTGCAATCCGAACTCACGTCGATCGTCGGGTGGCTGGAGCGGAGACTAGACCCGGAGAGGCACTGAGGGGTGGGTGGTCGTGCCGCTCGCGCGACTATGAGGCAACTCGACAAGACCCGATCAGACCGTGGCACAGCAGCTCCGACTCGATGTTTCGCGCCCCTCTGTCTCGCTCGCGGAGCCGTTGCTCACCGCCTCGGTCGCTGCGGAACTGCTAACCGTGCGGACGTCGTGGGTGTACGCCGCCGCGCGCAGCGGCGAGCTGCCGTGCGTGCGTCTCGGGAAGCATCTGAGATTCTTGCGCAGCGATCTGGAGCGCTGGGTCGCGGAGAAACGGAGCTAGCGGGCGTCGCGCCGGTTCCGCCGTTCGGCCTCCTTGGCGTGCAAAGCGGCGATCCGGTGCTCCGGTGTGCGCAGGCAGTACGGGCAACCGCCTTCGTTCTCGAACGCCTCTCGGCTCGCGATGTGGCTGTCATCGCGCGCGCAACGGACTATCTCGGCCGTTCGCCCCGCTTCGCTCCCGTACAGCGGGATCTCCGTTGAATTGCTCATGGGCGGTACCTGCCGCGCTACCCCATCCCTCACCGGATCAGTCGTTCGTTTGCCCCTCCTACAAGCCCGGCAGGCGAGCCGGCTCCGCCAAGACGGGCGCCGAAGCCGACCCAAACGCCCGCTCGGCGAAGCCTGCCTCGCCCGCCGGATCCGGCGCGTAGTGCGAGTAGATCTCGGTCGTGCTCGCGTCGGCGTGTCCCATCCACGCCTGGATCGA
>DASVRH010000376.1:0-2161 GCA_036388715.1 Solirubrobacteraceae bacterium
GACGCAGCGGTGCAGGTGCGCGCCACCGCCGCGGTCGACGTAGACGACGCGCGCCACGCGCGAGCCGAGCTCGGGCCCGAGCGCCTCGGCCAGGCCCGCGTACGAGTGCAGGCTCGCGTCGTGCTCGGTCGAGCGGCCGCCCGCGAGGATCGTCGTCATCGCGCGGCCGCCGCCCGCTCGCGGGGCCGGCACGTGAGGTAGTGCGCGCCCGCGTCGCGCCGCCACTCCTCGATCTCGAAGTCGTCCTCGAGTAGGCCGCGGACCGCGTCGTCGGGCAGGCCGAAGGCGTCGGCCGCGAACGGCTGGAGCGACACCCACCGCGCGTCCTTCGGCGTGAAGATCCGCGAGACGAGCGCGCCGCCGGGCCGCAGCACCCGCCGGGCCTCGGCGACGGCGGCGGGTCGCGCGTCGGCCGGCATGCAGTGCAGGCAGCCGATGTCCAGGAGGACGTCGAACGACGCGTCGGCGAACGGCAGGTCCGCGGCGTCGGCGACCGCGTACGTCGCGCTCTCGGGCGCGAACCGGCGGCAGCGCTCGATCGCGCGCGGCGAGATGTCGGTCGCCACCACCTCGTGCCCGTGGGCGTGCAGGACGCGCGTGTTCTTCGCGTGGCCGCAGCCGATCTCGAGGACGCGGCGCGGCGGCGCCCCGAGCAGCATGGGGTACGCGTCGGCCTCGGCGCGCACGAAGTTCCACGGGATGCTGAGCGGGTCGGCGTAGACGTCGTCGGGGTCGTGGGCTCGCGCGCCCGCGCGCGTGAAGGGGACGTCCGCGGGCCGCGACCAGCCGCCGTCGCCGTCGGGCGCGAAGCCGTCGGCGCGCAGCGCCGCCTCGTCGGTGGCCGCGCCGGCGATGATGCGGAGCGTCGTGGCGCCGCAGTTCTTCTGCGCCACGCGCGCGCCGAGCGCGATCGCCTCGGCGGCCCACGGCGCGGCGTCGCCGGGGTCGAGCGCGACGCCGCCGGCGGGCGCCTCGGCGAGCGCGATCCGCCCCACCGGGCTCGGCGCGAGCACCTCGAGCGCGCCGCCCACCTCGGGCAGGCCGGCCAGCGCGGCGCCGTCGCCGACGGCGAAGACCTCGCGTGCGACGCCGTCAGCCGGCACGCCAGGCCTCGAACAGCGGGCGGTACTCGGGGTGCTCGCCGAGGAACAGCTCGTCGTGGGCCGAGAGGTAGCGCAGGGCCACGAGCGGGATGGGCGAGCGCGCGACGTGGACGTCGTCGCTGCGCGCGCTGCGGTCCTCCGACCCGGGATAGAACTGCCCGCACGTCAGCCCCCGGCGCAGCAGCCGCGGCTTGACCTCGTCGACCACCGCGTCGAGGCCGTGGTCGGCGCCGGCGTGCGGGAGGAGGAGCAGCAGCGACTTGAGCGAGCCGTGGCGGGCGTCGCGCGCGGGGGCGGTGGCGAGGAAGGCGTCGGCCTCGCGCAGGATCGCCGCGGCCATCGCGGCGGCGTCGTCGACCACCGTCGCGAAGAGCAGCCGGGCGCGGAGGCTGGGCGGCACGAACGGGCACAGCGGCCCCGGCCGCCCCAGCTCGGGCTTCGGGCGGCTGACCTCCTCGACGATCCACCGCAGGAGGTCTTGCCCGGGCTCCTCCCCGAGCCGCTCGGACGCCTCGGTCACCGGCCACCACCGCGAGGGGCGGCTCACCGGACCGCCTCCGCGGGCCGGGCGCCCACCAGGTAGTCGGCGCAGTGGCGGCTCAGCTCCGCCAACGACCCCACGACGGGCGCGCCCGCGAGCGTCGTGAGGTCCTGCACGTCGAGGTCGGTGCACGCGATGACGACGGCGTCGGCGGTGTCGCCGTCCACCACGCGCTCGAGCCCCGCTCGCACCTCGCGCGTCCGCCCGCGGACCGCGGACATGATCAGGTCCTCGAGCTCACGCTGCCGCGCGCGCGACGGGTAGCGCACGTCCACGCCGCGGTCGCGCAGAAAGTCGTACACGCCGTACTCGCGCGTCGCGGTCGTGCCGAGCACGAGCACGCTCTCCGCCGGCCCGAGCGCGTCGGCCACGAGCGCGGGCATCGACAGCAGCCTGCCGTCGAGGCCGCCGCCCTGCGCCGCGCCGACCTCGGGCAGGAGCGCGTGAAGCGTGTTGCACGGCAGCGCGATCCGCTCTGCCCCCGCGTCGAGCAGCGAGGAGATCGCGCGCGACATCG
>DASVRH010000377.1:0-20278 GCA_036388715.1 Solirubrobacteraceae bacterium
CGCGGCTCGTAGTCCGGCAGTGCTCGCAGCGCACGGACGAACACGTCCTGTGCGGCGTCCTCGGCCTCGTGGGTCTCGCGCAGCGCCGTGCACAAGTACCGCCGGATGGCCTCGTAGTGACCTTCGTACAGACGCGCGAACGCCTCCCGGTCCCCGGCCTTCGCCTGGGCGACGAGATAGCAATCGCGCTCCCCCCAGAGCGCATCGTCCATTGCGACGACTCCAACGATCGTGCACGAGGAATCTTGCGCTCACGATTCTCTGATCGGGAATCATCGGCGCAGGGGCGCCCGCGGCGCGATGCCGCGAGCGCCCCTGAGGGCCGTCAGACGGAGTCGGGGTCCTTGAGCCGCCCGATCAGCGGCGCCCTGACGTCGCCGCTCGTCCCGACCGTGATGCGGTGCTTGACGCCGGCCGCCTCGACGCAGACCGACGCGGGGTTCGCGCCGCGCGGCGAGCTCGAGATGCGCGCCTGGACCGGCTGGTCGATGGCCGCGACGGTCGACGTGCACGGCGTCGTGTCCAGCGAGGACTCGACGACCGGGGTGACGCCCGGGGTGTTGTTCGTGTCGACGTAGACGCGGTAGCCGATCGGCTGCATGCCGGGCCGCTCGACCCGCAGGCAGACCGCCTGGCGCGTCGGGCTCTCGGGCCAGTGGTAGGCCCACACGTGCGTGTCGAGGATCTGCATGTTCACGTCGCGCACGTGCCAGGCGCCCTCGAGGCACTTGTTGGACGGGTAGCCGCTCGGTCCCTGCTTCTGCGTGGGCAGCGGCGTCCCCGGCTCGTCCGCGCCGACGCTGACGTTCGGCCCGGCGATGCCGCTCGTCGCCACCTTCACGCGCGCGCCCACGGGGCCCGCCTGGAGGCAGCCCCAGAGGTTGTACGGAGCGAGGTAGGCGTCGACCAGGAACGGCGTGTACGTCGGGTCGCCGGGGTCGCCGCCTACCTGGCCGCCGAAGAGCGGCCGCGGGCCGGGGAAGACGTTCGGCACGGTCGTGGTGCACGCGGTCCCGTCGCCGTCGGCGCTCGGCAGCGTCGGCGACACCGTGGCGTCGGTGACGTCGATGCGCCCGCCGACGTCGCGGCCGCGGTCATAGGCGCGGTAGCAGACCCACGTGGTCTTCGGATCGTCGGGCCGGCGCTGCGCGGTGAGCTTCACGTAGCTGTTCAGCACGTAGCCGTCGACGCCGGTCGCCGCCGGCTCGGTGCAGGAGTCGCTCCCGGCGATCGCCTGGCCCGGCGCGGCCGCCGCACACGTCGCCAGCACGGTCACCCCCGCCAGCACTGTCCTCTTGATGCTCTTCATGACGCAGCCCCCCAGCTGGTCGGTGATCGGTCGAGCGATAAAACGCACGACAGCGCTCCGATGTGACAAGCGCGTACGCTTTCGCGCCATGGCTGCCGCGACCGTGACGATCCCGCCGGCGACGGCGCAGATCGACTACGACGACCTGTACGCGCGCTGGGAGAAGGGCAACTGGCGCGCGACCGAGATCGACTTCTCGCAGGACCGCATCGACTGGCACGAGCGCATGTCGCCCGAGCAGCGGCGCGGGGCGCTCTGGCTGTTCACGCTGTTCTTCCACGGCGAGGACACCGTCGCCGACACGCTCAGCCCGTACATCGACGCCGCGCCGCTCGAGGAGCAGAAGTACTTCCTCACGACGCAGCAGGTCGACGAGGCGCGGCACAGCGTCTTCTTCAAGCGCTTCATGCACGAGGTCGTCGGGCTCGGCGACGGCACGGTCGGGGGAACGCTGCGCGCGACGCTCCCCGAGCTGACGTGGGGCCACCGCCAGACCTTCGGCTACCTCGAGGACATGGCCGCGCGGCTGCGCGAGGCGCCGGAGGACCGGACCCTGCTGGCCAGCGCGATCACGCTCTACCACGTGATGATCGAGGGCGGCCTCGCCCAGTCCGGCCAGCACATGATGGAGAAGATGCTCGGCGAGCTCGATCTCCTCCCGGGCTTCCAGGAGGGCGTCCGCAACGTCTCCACCGACGAGCAGCGGCACATCGCGTTCGGCGTGCGGATGCTCGCCGACCTCTACGCGTCGGACCCCGAGCCGATGCAGGAGGCGATCATCGGCACGTTCCGCGAGGTGCTGCCGATGAGCACCTGCGTCGCGCAGATCCCGGGCTGGGACCTCTCCTACACGCGGTCGCTCGGCTACGACCTCGAGGACCTCTACGAGGAGGGCGCGCGGATGTCGGAGGCGCGCCTGCGGGCGGTCGGGCTTCCGCTCGACGACATACCCAACTTCCCGCTGCCGCTCGACCTGCCGCCGCGCGAGCGCGGCGAGCGCGGCATCAAGCTCATGAAGGCGCAGTACCTCGGGCCGAAGGACGGGACGTTCGTCCCGGACGACGAGGCGACGGAGATCCTCTTCGACCAGATGACCCGCCAGGTCGTCCCCGGCAGCGTGCCGGCGGGCACGGTGATCCAATGGGAGTTCACCGACCAGCCGGCATGGCATCTCGTCGTCGACAACGGGTCGACGCGCGTCGCGCGCGGGGTCGCGCCCTCGCC
This sequence comes from Solirubrobacteraceae bacterium, assembly GCA_036388715.1. Lineage (GTDB taxonomy): Bacteria > Actinomycetota > Thermoleophilia > Solirubrobacterales > Solirubrobacteraceae > CADCVT01. Next base: position 2,534 of record DASVRH010000377.1, read on the forward strand.
CGACCTCGTGCTGCGCTCGACGTTCGAGGACTGGGTCGACGTGACCGCGGGCCGGGCGGACCCGGCGAAGCTGCTCCTGCGCCGGCGGCTGCGGCCGAGCGGCAAGCTCCGCCTGATGGCCAGGCTCCCCAAGATCTTCGCCTGACGCGCCTGCGGCCCCTCCTCCCGCTGCTCGCGCTCGTCGCGGCGTACGCCGTGACGGTGCAGGCCTCCGGCGTCAACCAGTCGTCGCACTACGCGCTCGTGCGCGCGCTCGACAGCGGCACGGCGCAGATCGACCGCTGGCACGCCGAGACGCTCGACAAGGCCTACTACGACGGCCACTACTACTCGGTCAAGGCGCCGGGGCTCGCGGCGCTGACGCTGCCGTGGTTCGCGGCCACCGATGCCGTCGGCCTGATCGCGCGCGCGCAGGAGGCGGGCGACCGGGTGCGCCGGGACTCGGGGGGCTCGGGTGGATCGCCGCGCGCGCAGGCGATCCGCAACCAGCGCGCGGTGATCTGGCTGCTCGGGCTGTGGTCGATCGTGCTGCCGGCGTTCGCGCTGCTCGTCCTGGTGCGGTCGGTGGCCGAGCGGTTCGCGCCGGGCTACGGGACGGCGGCGGCCGTCGCGCTCGGGGCCGGGACGCTCGTCCTGCCGTACGCGACGATGCTCTACGCGCACGTGCCGGCGGCGGCGCTGTGCTTCGGGTCGTTCGCGCTGCTGCTGCGCGAGCGGCCCCCGTTGTTCCTCGCCGGGCTGGCCGGCGGCCTCGCCGCGCTCGTCGAGTACCCCGTCGCGCTGCTCGTCGCGGCGCTCGGGGTGTGGGCGCTCGTGCGGTTCGGGAGGCGGGCGGCGCTGTACGCCGGCGGCGTCGTGCTCGGGCTCCTCCCCCTGGCCGCCTACAACCTGTGGGCGTTCGGGTCGGTGCTGCACATGTCCTACGACGACGTCGTCGCGGTCGAGGGGCGGACGGGGCACGACGTCATCGGGCTCAACGACGAGGGGCTCTTCGGGGTGAACGTCCCCGACCCGTCGGCGGCGTGGGACCTGCTGCTGGCGCCGAAGGGCCTCCTCGTCCTGACGCCCGTCGTCGCCGCGGGCGTCTACGGCCTCGTGCGCGCGCGGCTGTGGGCGCCGCTCGCCGTCGTCGCCGTCGCCTTCCTCTACAACGCCGGCTACTACCTGCCGTTCGGCGGCGGCGTGCCGGGGCCCCGCTTCCTCGTGCCGATGCTGCCGTTCGTGGCCGTCGGGGTGGCGGTCGCGCTGCGCGAGCGGACGGCGATGACCCTCGCGCTCGCCGCCGCGTCGGTCGTCGCGATGCTCGCCGCAACGGCCACGGAGCCGCAGCTGCCCGACCAGGAGACCGGTCGCTGGACGGACCTGCTCGGCGACGGCGACCTGCAGTTCACGCTGGCGGGCGTCGCCGGCGCCGGGCACGGGTGGACCGGGATCCTGCCGCTGCTCGCGCTCGTCGGGGCGGCACTCGTGCTCGCCGCCCGCACGCTGCCGCGAGCCGCCGCCGCGCCGCCCCTCGCCCTCCCCCTCGCGCTCCTCGCCGCGTGGGCCCTCCTCGCGCTCCTCTTCGGCGACGCGCCGCTGCTCGTTGGCGCCGGGACGCTCGCCGGGGTTGCCGTAGTGGTGTGGTGGGGTAGATCGGCGACATGCTCCGCCAGGGCCCCATCCCCCGCGCCGTCCACGGCCTCATCGACTACGCCTACGCCGCGCTCCTGATCGCCGCGCCGTTCCTCCTCGGCTACAGCGACGAGGGGGCGGCGACCGCGGTGTCGATCGTCGCCGGCATCGTCGTCCTGTTCGGGGCGGCGATCACCAAGTGCTTCCCCACGAGCGTCATCAAGTCGCTCCCGGTCTCCGGCCACCTGACGCTGGACTTCGCGCTGGTCGCCGCGCTCATCGCGGCGCCCTTCCTCTTCGGCTTCAGCGACGAGGGCACACCGACCGCGTTCTTCATCGTCGCGGCCGTGCTCGCCCTGCTCGTCACGCTGGCGACGCGCTGGCTGCCGGAGAAGGACGCGCCCCGGACGGCGTAGCGAGGTCCTCGACCGCCACCTCGGGCAGCACCCGCGCGAGCGGCTTCGGCAGCCACCAGTTCCACTGCCCGAGCAGCTCCATCGCGGCGGGCACGAGCACGAGCCGCACGATCGTCGCGTCGACGGCGATCGCCACCGCGCAGCCGAGCCCGATCTGCTGGATCGACGGCAGGCCGGTCCCCACGAAGACGAGGAAGACGGCGACCATGATGAGCGCCGCGCTGGTGATCGTCTTCGCGCTCGTCGCGAGGCCCTCGGCGACGGCGCGCGCGGTGTCGCCTGTCGCCATCCAGCGCTCGCGGATGCGGGTCAGCAGGAAGACCTCGTAGTCCATCGACAGGCCGAAGACGACGGCGAGGACGAGCGGCGGCGTGATCGTGTCGACCTCGTCGAAGGCAAGCGAGAGCACACCGTACGCGGCGCCGACGGAGAGCAGGTTCATCGCGACCGCCTTCAGCGGCAGGACGACGCTGCGCAGCAGGATCAGCAGGACGAGGAACGAGAGCCCGAGCACGAAGAGGACGATCTTCGGCATCGAGCCGGAGACGAGGTCGTGGAAGTCGGCCAGCGTCGCCGTCGTGCCGCCCACGAGGACGCCGTCGCCGACGTTGCGGCGCAGGCGCTCGACGGTCGCCACGGCGCGGTCGGACTCGCCGTCGGTGTCGAGGCGCGCGAGGAGAAGGGAGGAGCGGTCGTCCTTCGCGGTGACCGGCGGGGCGACGCTCTTCACCGCGGAGTCGCGCAGGAGCTGCTTGCGGAGCTCGTCGAGCCGTCCGCGGTCCGTGGTGTTGGTCACCACCTTCACCGGCGTCGCGTCGCCCTTGCCGCTGACGCTCGCGGCGGCCTCGAAGCCGAGGCGCGTCTCGTGCGTCTCGTCGAGCTGGCGCAGCGCGCCGTTCTGCGTGCCGAGGTCGAGCGCGGGCGCGGCGAGCGCGAGCAGGACGACGGTCGCGCCGAGGACGGCGAGCACCGGGCGGCCCATGACGGCGTTCGTCCAGCGCCCCCAGAAGGTCTCGTGGTGCGGGCGGTTCGCGCGCACGCGCCTTCGCGACAGCAGGTTGCCGACGAAGCCGCCGGGCGCCCATGCGCGCTTGCCGAGCAGGGAGATGAGGACGGGCAGCAGCGTGGCCGCGGCGAGCATCGCGACGGAGACGACGACGATCGCGCCGATGGCCATCGAGCGCAGCGCCGTCGTGTTGACGAGGAAGAGGCCGGCGAGGCTGGCGATGACGGTCAGGCCGCTGAAGATCACGGCGAGCCCCGAGGTGGCGAGCGCGACGCCCCGCGCCTCCTCCGGCGGCCGCCCGGCGCGGACCTCCTCGCGGTAGCGGGCGAGGACGAACAGCGAGTAGTCGACGGCCACCCCGATGCCGACCATCGACGCCATGTTCGTCACGAACACCGACATCTCCGTGGCAAGGCTGAGGAAGTAGATGAGCGCGCCGGTGACGATCACCGCGCCGGCGCCGAGCGCGAGCGGCAGCACCGCGGCGGCGAACGAGCCGAAGACGGCGAGCAGGACAAGCGCGACGATCGGGAACCCGCGGCGCTCGGCGACCTCGACGTCCTCCTTCGCGGTCTCCTGCAGCGCGGACCACAGCGCGCCCTGCCCGACGAGGTGCAGCGCGACGCGATCCTCGACCTCACCGGCCGCGATCGCCTCGCGGAGATCGTGGGCGACGTCGGTGGCGTCCCGGTCCGAGACCGCCGCCGCCAAGGGGACCACGAGGGGTCTGTCCCCCGCCCGCGCCTCCGCCGCGCGCCTCACCTTCTCGGCCAGCGCGACGCGGGGGACCTCCTCCGTCGCTCGGTCGAGCCGCTCGAGCGCGGCGCGGAGGTCCTTCTTCGTCGCTCCCTTCTCCGGCCGCAGCACCGCGGCGAGCGAGGTGCGGTCCGAGCCGGGGAAGTCGCGCTTCAGCCGGTCCTCGACGGTCTTCGACTGCGAGCCGGGGACGCCGAACCCGCCGCCGGTCAGGTGATCGGACTGCTTCGCCGCGAAGGGGATCGCCGCGAGGAGCGCGAGCAGCCACACGCCGACCACCACCGCACGGTGGCGGCGCAGGAAAGCGTCGAGTCGGAGCATGAGTCGCTGCACTGGCTGGCCGGCCAGAAAGGTGCCCGACACGGCGCGCTCTCAGTGTGAAGTCGCGCACGCGTGTAACGCCCGCACCGCGGCGGGGTCTGTCCCCCTGTGGTTAGTCACGACTCACTTGTTGCCGCGCCGCCGGACGAGGTCTTCGCCTACCTCGCCGACTTCCCGCGGCACTGGAACCTGCTCCCCGGCGTCGTCGACGTGGTCGAGGCCGACGACACCGGAGCGCTGCTGCGGCTGCACGGCCCGCTCGGCGTGCGCCGGACCGTCCGGACCCGCGTCACCCGCGCCCACCCGCCGCTCGAGCTCGCCGGCCGCGCCCGGACCGCCGACGGCAGCGTGGCCGTCGTGCGCTGGGCTCTGTCCCCGGTCGGGGGACAGACCCGCGTCAGGCTGAGCGCCGAGGTCGAGCGCACCTCGAAGCTCGACCGCGCTCTGCTCGCCATGGGCGGCGAGCGGTGGCTCGACCGCGCGCTGGCCAGGGCCGTCGCGCGGCTCGAGCTCGTCGCGGCCTGACCGAACCCCTAGGCGTCGAGCAGCGGGCGCGCCGAGGCGACGCTCGCCTCGATCGCGCCGGACCAGTCGCGGTCCGGCTCGGCGAGCATCCGCATCGCGAGGCCGTCGGCCAGCGCGAACAGCACGTCGGCCACGGCCTCCGGCTCGGCGGCGAGCCGCACGGCGCCCTCGGCCTGCTTGTCGCGCAGCACGACCGCGAGCTGCTCGCGCATGCGGCGCACGAGCCCCTCGAACTCCGCGGCGATCTCCTCGTGCCGGCGCGACAGCGCGAACAGCTCGAAGAAGAGCGTGACCATCTCGGCGTCGCGGTCCATCATCTCGCCGTGCGTCGCGGACATCACCGCGAGCACGTCATCGGGCGTCGCCGCCGCGGCCATCTGCTCGTCGAGGGTGGCCATGCGCACGTCGGCGTCGTGCCGGACGACCTCCGCGAGCAGGCGCTCCTTCGTCCCGAAGTAGTAGTGCAGCAGCCCACGCGAGACGCCCGCCTCGCGGGCGACGTGGTCGAAGGTGGAGCCGGCGACGCCGCGGCGCGCGACGGACGAGCGCATCGCCTCGACGATCCGCTGCGCCTTCTCGCCCGGGAGCCTCCTCTCGCTGCCGGTGGTGGCGACTTCCATTCATTCGCGATCCTAGAGCACGACGCGCGCAGGACCGCCAGACCGCTGCACGACCCGTTCTCCAACCCCGGCCGCCTCGCCCCGCCGGCACAGCGCGACGACGCACCCGCCGAACCCGCCGCCGGTCATCCGCGCGCCGAGCGCGTCCTCCTCCTCGGCCAGAGCCACCAGCCGGTCGACCTCGGGGACCGAGACCTCGTAGAGCGAGCGCAGCGACGCGTGCCCCTCGCGCAGGAGCGCGCCCGCCGCCTCCAGCTCGCCCCGCTCGAGCGCGCCGACCATGGCGAGCACGCGCCCGTTCTCGGCCATCACGTGGCCCACCCGCCGGTCGAGCGGCTCGGGGAGCGCCTGGATCGCGGCGCCGCTCCCCGCCACGGGGACGAGGTCGCGCAACGACCGCACGCCGAGCAGCTCCGCCGCCCGCCGGCACTCCGCGACCCGCTCGCGGTAGCCGCCGGCCGCGGCGTTCTCGTGCCGGATGCCCGAGTCCAGGACCAGCAGCTCGGCCTCGGCCGGGAGGGGGACGGAGCGGACCTCGAGCGAGCGGCAGTCGATCAGCAGCGCCTCGCCCTCGCCCCCGAGCGCCGCCGCGAGCTGGTCCATCGCGCCCGAGCCGATCCCCATCTCGACCGACTCCGCGCGGTGGGCGGCGAGCGCGGCCTCGCGGTCGGAGAGCCCGAGTCCGAACGCGTCGCTCAAGGCCCGCGCCGCCGCGACCGTCAGCGCCGAGCTCGACCCCAGCCCGGCGCCCATCGGCACGTCGGAGGAGATCGTCACGTCGAACCGCTCGACCCCGAGCACCCGTCCGACAGCGGCGACGTACGGAGACGACGGGGACAGACCCTGCCCGCGCCGGACCTCGACCCGCGTCGACAACGGCAGGGCGACCGGCAGCACGAGCCCGTCGTTGTAGTCGGTGTGCTCCCCGATCAGGTTGACCCGCGCGCGACCGCGACCCAAGGCCGACGACCCTCAACGACGAGGGGCGCCCCGGAAGGCGCCCCTCGAAGAACTCCGGTTCAAGCCGACCCGATCAGGTCGCGCCCGCCGTCTCGGTGGGCGCCGGCGTCGAGGGCGTGGTGGTCGACGTGTAGTCGAACTCCTCCTCGGCGCCGAACAGCAGGTCGAGCACCTTGTTGCGCAGATCCTCGCTCACCGCGAGAGCGATCACGCCGCCGACGATCGACAGCATGATCAGACGGCCCAGGCCGCCCTTGCGCTTCTTCTTCTTCGGCCCCTCGCGCAGCGCCTCACTGGCGTCACGCAGCGAGTCGGCCGCTGCCTTGAGGTCCTTGTGCAGCTTCTTGTCGTCGAGCAGCGCCTTCGCCGGGCCCTTGCCGTTGCCCAGTCGATCGAAGGCGTCGCGACCGGACTCGAACGCGACGCGCAGATTGTCGCGAAGGTCCTCGTCCTGGATGAGGCGCTGCACGTACGGCGTAGCTGTCGCCGCGGCTCCCGCCGCACCCGCCTTGGCGGCTTTGGTCTTCTTCGCCATTCCCTCTCTTCCTCGATCGCTGGCGTGTCTCTCGAACGGATGCTACCCGCGTGCGGCCAAACGATCCCGCCCGGTGGAGGGCCGGGCGCCAGACGAGCGGCGGCGCGAGCGCGTCAGGGCGAGCTCCAGCACGTCCTCGATGCGGTCCACGAAGTGGAAGTCGAGCTGCCGGCGCAGGTGCTCGGGGATGTCCTCGACGTCCTGCTCGTTGAGCGCCGGGGCGATCACGCGCTTGATCCCGTTGCGCTGCGCCGCGAGCGCCTTCTCCTTCAGCCCGCCGATCGGCAGCACCTCGCCGGTCAGCGTGATCTCGCCCGTCATCGCGACGTCGTCGCGCACCGGCCGGCCGGTCACGAGCGACGTCAGCGCCGTCGCCATGGTGATGCCCGCGCTCGGCCCGTCCTTGGGGATCGCGCCCGCGGGGACGTGCACGTGGACGTCGTGCTCGGCGAACCACTCGCCGTCGGGCTGCTGGCCGCGCACCCACGACAGCGCGGCCCGCGCCGACTCCTTCATCACGTCGCCGAGCTGGCCGGTGATGACGAACCCGCCCTTGCCGGGCATCGCCGTGGCCTCGACGAACAGGACGTCGCCGCCCGCCGGCGTCCACGCCAGGCCGGTCGCGACGCCGGGGTCGCGCGTGCGCCGCCGCGCCTCGGTGAAGAAGCGCCGGCGCCCGAGCAGCTCGCGCACCCGCGGCTCGCTCACGCTGACGCGCTTGCCCGCCTTGCCCTCCGCGACCTGCCGCGCGACCTTGCGGCACAGCGCGCCGATCTCGCGCTCGAGCTGGCGCACCCCCGCCTCGCGCGTGTAGTCGGAGATCACGACGCGGACGGCCTTGTCGGAGATCGCGATCTGCGAGCGCTTGAGCCCGTTGCGCTCGACCTGGCGCGGGACGAGGTAGCGCTTGGCGATCTGGAGCTTCTCCTCCTCGGTGTAGCCGGCGAGCTGGATGACCTCCATGCGATCGAGCAGCGGCGCGGGGATCGTGTCGATCGTGTTCGCCGTCGCGATGAACATGACGTCGGACAGCGAGAACGGCACGTCGAGGTAGTGGTCGCGGAACGTGTCGTTCTGCTCGGGGTCGAGGACCTCCAACATGGCCGACGCCGGGTCGCCGCGGAAGTCCGAGCCCATCTTGTCGATCTCGTCGATCATGAACAGCGGGTTGCGCGAGCCGGCGTCGCGCAGCGCGCGCACGACGACGCCCGGCATCGCGCCGATGTACGTGCGCCGGTGCCCGCGGATCTCGGCCTCGTCGCGCACGCCGCCGACGCTGATGCGCTCGAACTCGCGCCCGAGAGCCCGCGCGATCGACTTGCCGAGCGAGGTCTTGCCGACGCCGGGCGGGCCGACGAAGAGCAGGATCGACCCGCGCGCGTCAGGCTTCAGCCGGCGGACGGCGAGGAACTCGAGGATGCGGTCCTTCACGCGCTCGAGGCCGAAGTGGTCGTCGTCGAGGACGGAGCGCGCGTGCTCGAGGTCGAGGTTGTCCTCGGTCGTCGCGCTCCACGGCAGCTCGGCGATCCACTCGAGCCACCCGCGCACGACGCCGTGCTCGGCCGCGGCCTGCGGCAGGCGCTCGAGCCGCGCGAGCTCGCGGTCGACCTGCCTGCGCACCTCCTCGGGCAGCTCGATGACGGCGAGCTGCTCGCGCAGCTCCTCGACCTCGGCCTCCGCGGGGTCGCGCTCGCCCAGCTCCTCCTGGATCGCCTTGAGCTGCTGGCGCAGGAAGAACTCGCGCTGCTGGCCCTCGATCTCGCCCTGGACCTGCGACTGGATGCGCGACCCGATCTGGATGACCTCGAGCTCGCGCGCGAGGATCTCGGCGATCCGCCGCAGGCGAAGCCCGACGTCGACCTGCTCGAGCAGCTCCTGGCGCTCGGGCGTGCCGAGCCGCAGCGAGCCGGCGATGAGGTGCGAGAGCTGCGCCGGATCGTCGATGTTGGCGATGGCGACCTGCAGCTCTTCCGGCAGGTAGGGCACCGCCTCGACGATCTGGCCGAAGGTCGCCTGCACGTTGCGGGCCAGCGCGATCAGCTCCGGGCTCTGCTCGACGACGTCGGGCGCCTCGGCGACCTCGGCGACGAGGTAGGGCTCCTCGCGCACCCAGCGCGTGACGCGAACGCGCTGCGCGCACTGGACGAGGATGCGCAGCGTCCCGTCGGGCGCCTTGAGCATCCGCGCGATGACGCCGACCACGCCGACGTCGTAGAGCTCGGCGGGCGGCGGCTCCTCGAGCTCGGGCTTCCGGCTCGCCACCATCACGATCGTCCGGTCGTGGGTGAGCGCGTCGTTGACCAGCTCGATCGAGCGCGGCTGGCCGATGGCCAGCGGCATCATCGTGCCGGGGAAGCCGACCGAGTCGCGCAGCGGCAGGACGCGCGCGGGCGAGGGGACCGTGGCCGGCCCGTTGCCGCCGAGCTCGATCACCCGCCGCGTTCCCGCTCGGTGATCGGGACGCTGCGGCGGCGGCGCTCGGGCGGCACGAGCGGCAGCGTGATCTCGAGGATGCCGTCGTGGTAGGCGGCCTTCGCCTCCTCGGCGACGACGTCCGCGCCGAGGCTGATGACGCGCCGGAACGCGCCGTGCTGCATCTCGACCAGCTGGTAGAGGCGCCCCTCGGCCTGCGGGGGCCGGCGCGTGCCGGCGAGCAGCAACTCGCGCCCGCGGACCTCGACGGTCACCGCGTCCGGGTCGACGCCCGGCAGCTCGACCTGCACCACCGCGCGCGGCGGGTCCTTGACGTAGAAGACGTCGACGGCCGGGGCGGGGCGCTCGCGGCGGTCGCCGAACAGCTCGTCGACCTCGCGCTGCATGCGCTCGAAGTCGCGGAAGAGGTCGCGCGGGGGGCTCACCCGCGAAGGGATACCACGACCGGGGACGGACCCCGGGGGAAGACCCGCTCAGTCCTTCGACGGCCCCGGGGCGATCGGCGAGGGCGAGTAGAAGAAGAACCAGATCTCGAAGGCGACGACGACGACCGCGACCATGATCACGAGGATCCGCTCGAGCGCGGTGACCTCGTGCTTCTCGCGCTCGTAGTTGACCCGCTCGGCCCGCATGCTGCGCAGCCAGGGCACGTGGCGGCGCACCGACTGCGGCCGACCGGTGAGCTCGTCGTAGGTCGCCGACGCCCAGCTGAGCGCCCACACGAGCGCGAGGCAGGCCACGAACAGGACCACGACGACGAGGAGCACCGTCCCCATCGTCACCGTCGTCGCCGACTGGGCCACCCGCGACCCGACCCAGACCGCGAGCAGCGGCGCGCCGGTCCAGATGTTCAGCGCCGAGAGGCCCATGATGGCCTGGAGGGCGATGCGCTCGATCCTCAATTTCACATACAGGACTGTATCCGGATACACTTCCGTACGTCAAATGGCCGGCACGCGCATGACGAGGTCCGAGAGCCAGGCGCGCACGCGCAAGGCGCTCGTGCGCGCCGCAGGCGAGGTGTTCGTCGAGCGCGGCTTCCAGCGGGCGAGCGTCGAGGCGATCGCCGAGCGCGCCGGGTTCACCCGCGGCGCCTTCTACTCGAACTTCGCGAGCAAGGAGGAGGTCTTCGCCGAGCTGCTCCAGAGCACCGTGTACGCGGCCTACCAGGCGATGGAGGAGGAGCAGCTGGGCAGCGACGCGCCGCTGGCCACCGCACGCGAGTCGGCCAAGCGGCTGGCGAAGATCCAGGCCCACCCCGACGGGCGCTGGATGTTCCGCCTGTGGCTCGAGCTGCTCCTCCAGGCCGGCCGCGACGAGCGGATGCGCGAGCTGGCCGTCGAGTTCTGGCGCACGAACCGCGGGCTGCTCGCGAAGATCGCCGAGCGCCGCGCCGCCGAGCACGGGCTCGAGTCGCCGCTGCCCCCGCGGGTGATGGCGAGCGCGATGATCGCGATGGACATCGGCCTGGCGATCCAGCACCACGTCGACCCCGACGCGGTCCCCCTCGACGTCTACCCCGACGTCTTCGGGCTGCTGTTCGACGGCCTCTACACGTCGTAGGTCGCGCCCTCGGCGGCGACCTCGACCGGCGCGCCGAAGGCCTCGGTCGCGCACTCGCGCGCCCAGAGGTGGTCCATCTCGTCGGAGATGTGGGTGAGCACGAGCCGCTTGGCGTTCGCGGCCTTGCCGTGCTCGCCGGCCTCCTGCGGCGTCATGTGCCCGCGCTGGCCGTCGCGCTCGGGCCGCGGCAGCGTCGCCTCGAGCAGGACGAGGTCGGCGCCCTCGGCGAACCGGACGACCTCCTCGCTCGGACGGTGGTCGGCGCCGTAGACGATCCGCCCGCCGCCGTTGGTCGAGCACAGCTCGACGGCCTGCGTCGGCGTGAAGTGCGGGACCGGGTGGAAGCGCACGCGGATCGGCCCGACCTCGAGCTCCTCGTCGCAGTCGTACTCGCGCAGCTCGAACGCCTTCTCGATCAGGTCCTCGTTCCCCCACGCCCCGACGACGCGGCGGAAGAAGTCGGTCGCGCCCGGCGGCGCGTGAAGCACCGGCCGCGCGGGCGTGTCGGTCCCCGGCCACCGGTCGACGGGGACCGGCTGCTGGCGCGGCGCGTACACGAGCGCGTACGCGTACGGGACGAGGTCGAGGACGTGGTCGGCGTGCAGGTGCGAGATCACGACCGCGTCGACGTCCACGTAGTCGACGAACTGGCGCATCTTCGCGAAGACGCCGTTGCCGCAGTCCAGGAGCAGCACGGTGTCCCCGTCCTCGACGAGGTACCCGCTGCACGCGCCGCCCGCGTCCGTGTAGGACGGCGACTTCCCGAGGACCGTCAAGCGCACGAGCGGGGATGCTAATGCGCCGTCAGGCGTGGAGGGCTGCCTGCTCCTCGGCGGAGGGGAAGGTGAACGTCGCGCGCGTGCGCCGCTCCTGGCGGAAGGTGAAGCGCAGCTGCTGCGGCGGGCGCAGTCCCTCGGGGTGGTTCGGGCGGAACGTCGCGCACGGTTGATCCTCCTCCAGCGCGCACAGGAGGTTGCACCGGAAGTAGCAGTCGTCGCACGAGACCTTCTTTGCCATGGCCCGGACCAGATCACATCTCCGGGACCCGTGCCAGGCCGCTTCCCGCAAACGCCGAAAAAAGCAAAAACCCCGCTATCACCGGGTTTTTTGAACGTTTATCTGCTCGGAGCGGGGTTTTCGTCGTCAGGCCGTGACGGCCTCGGCGCGATCCGCTATGAGGGCCGCCAGAGCGAGCGAGGAGGTGGCCGCGGGAGAGGGCGCGTTGCGAACGTGGAGCGCTCCGCCGGCCTCGCCGACGAGGAAGTCGTCGACCAGCCTCCCGTCGCGCCCGACGGCCTGCGCGCGCACGCCGGCGGTCGATTCGGCGGCGAGATCGTCAACCGTGAGATCCGGCACGTAGGTTCGACAGGCGTCCACGAACGCACGACGACTCGCGGCGAGGCGCACCTCCGTCAGGCCCGTCCGCCACCACTTGCGCATGACCCGCCACGTGCCCGGCCAGCGCAGCGTGTCCGCGACGTCGCGGGCGCGGACGCGGCGCAGGCGGTAGGCGTCGCGGGCGCCGACCAGCAGCGCGCTCGGGCCGAGCCACACCTCGCCGCTGATGTGCTTCGTCAGGTGCACGCCGAGGAACGGCAGCTCGGGGTCGGGCACCGGGTAGATGAGCCCCTTGACCAGCCGGCGCGCTTCCGGCTTGAGCTTCAGGTACGCGCCGCGGAAGGGGACGATGCGCGGGTCGGCCGGGGCGCCGAGGCCGACGGCCAGGCGGTCGGCCCACGGGCCGGCGCAGAACACCGCGCGGCCGGCGGCGATCCGCTCCCCACCCGCCTCGAGCACGACGCCGCTGCCGTTGCGCTCGGCGCCGGTGACCTCGCGGCCGAGCAGCACCGTGCCCCCGCGCTCCTCCAGGTCGCGCGCGAACGACCGCGCCACGCCGGGGAAGTCGACGATGCCCGTGTTCGGCGAGTGCAGCGCGGCGACGCCGACGCAGTGCGGCTCGACCTCGCGCAGGCCCGCGGCGTCGAGCCGCTTGAGCCCCGGCACGCCGTTGGCGCGCCCGCGGCGCTCGAGCTCGTCGAGCTTCGGCAGCTCGGACTCGTCGGTGGCGACGATGAGCTTGCCGCAGCGCTCGTAGGCGACGCCGTGCTCGTCGCACCAGTCGTAGAGCTTCGCCGCTCCCTCCACGCAGAGCCGCGCCTTCAGCGATCCCGGCGCGTAGTAGATGCCGGCGTGGAGGACGCCGCTGTTGTGGCCGGTCTGGTGGAAGCCGACCTCGTCCTGCTTGTCGACGACCGCGACGCGCCGCTTCGGGTCGCGCACGAGCAGCTCGCGCGCGACGGCCAGGCCGAGGATCCCGGCGCCGACGACCACCACGTCATGGTCGGAGTGCACGGCGAGAGGGTATGAAGGGCGCTCCATGCGGATCCTGGTCACCGGCATCACCGGCTACGTGGGCGGCGCTCTCGCGCCGCGGCTCGTCGCCGACGGGCACGACGTGCGCGGCCTGGCCCGCGACCCCGCGCGGTGCGCGGTCGCCGGCGCCGACTGCGTCCGCGGCGACGCGCTGACCGGCGCGGGGCTCGACGACGCGCTGGACGGGATCGACGTCGCCTACTACCTGATCCACTCGATGGAGACCGACCCCGCCGCCGCCAACGGCTTCGCCGCGCGGGAGGAGACGTCGGCGCGCAACTTCGCCGAGGCCGCCACCCGGGCCGGCGTCGCACGCGTCGTCTACCTCGGCGGGCCCGTCCCGCAGGACGCGCCCATCTCCCCGCACCTCGCGAGCCGCCTCGCCGTCGAGCGCACGCTGCTCGAGGCGATCCCCGACTCGGTCGCGCTGCGCGCGTCCGTGGTGATCGGCGCGCGGTCGCGGTCGTTCCGCTTCCTCGTCCGCCTCGTCGAGCGGATGCCCGTCATCCCGCTGCCGCCGTGGAGCGCGTCGCGCACGCGGCCGATCGACGGCCGCGACGTCCTCGCGTTCCTCGTCAACGCCGCGACGGCGGAGGAGGCCGGCGGGCGCTCGCTCGACATCGCCGGCCCCGACGTCCTCACCTGGGGCGAGATGATCGAGCGCATCCGCGACCTGCTCATCCTCGGGCGCCCGGGCCTGCGGCTGCGCTTCGGCTTCGGCAGCGTGGCCAGCCGGGTCAGCGCCGCGATCGCCGGCGAGGACCCGGCGTTCATCGGCGCGCTGATGGGCAGCCTGGGCCACGACCTCCTCCCGCGCGACGACGACGCGGCGCGGCTGCTCGGCGTACGCGTGCACCGCTTCGACCGCGCCGTCGAGCATGCGCTGCGCGAGTGGGAGGAATTGGAACCGGGTAGCGTCGCCGCCCGATGAGCGTCGTGGTGGCCCAGATCGACATCGCCGCGCCTCCGCAGGAGGTGTGGGACTTCGCCATGGACCCGAGCAAGACGCTCGAGTGGGTGACCATCGCGCGCGAGGTCGGCGAGACCTCGGGCGGTGCGATGAAGGAGGGCTACAAGATGGACCAGAAGCTGTGCCTGCGCGGCGTGAGCTTCTGGGTCCACTGGGAGCTCAAGGAGATCGACGCGCCGTGGTTCGCGCGCTGGGAGGGCAAGGGCCCCGCGCGGTCGAAGGCGATCATCGAGGACCGCCTGTCCGAGCACGACGGCGGCACCCGCTTCGACTACCGCAACGAGTTCAAGGCCCCGCTCGGCCCGCTCGGGGCGGCGGCCAGCCGCGTGGTCACCGGCGGCATTCCCGAGAAGGAGGCCAACGCCTCGCTCGCCCGGCTGAAGGCCGCGCTGGAGGGGCGCTAGCCCTCGACGATCTCGCGGACGGCCCGCTCGACCTCGTCGTACGGGACGGCGCGGACGCGCTGACGGGGCCAGAGGGTCTCGCGCAGCACGCGGTCGACATCCTCCTGCGTCCCGTCGACGACGAGCAGCACGGCCGCGGGCGCCAGCCTCGCCGCGTCGCGGACGTCCTCGCCGGCGGCCGCCACGAGCACGCGCGCGCCGCGCCTTCCGACCGGCAGCGTCGCCTCCACCGGCACGTCACCGATGACACTGATCTTGCCTGCCATCAAACTTTTACCGTTACAGTCACTGTCATGGCTGATTTTCTTGAAGAGAAGAAGAGGGAAATCGCCGCACGTCTGAAGGAGCTACGTCCGCTGGTGGATGAGTTCCATCGTCTCGAGGCCGCTCAGCGTGCACTCGAAGGAGTGAACGGCGGCGGCAGCAGCGCGACCGCGAGCCCGCGGCGCCGGGCCTCGCGCGGCACGGGCCGCCGCGGCCGCCCGAAGGGGTCGGGCAACCGGGCGGCGCAGGCGCTCGAGCTGGTCGGCGCGCAGCCGGGGATCACGATCCCGGAGATGGCGCAGCGCATGGGCATCCAGGTGAACTACCTGTACCGCGTGCTGCCGGGGCTCGAGCAGGACGGGAAGGTCCGCAAGGAGGGGCGTGGCTGGTTCCCCCAGGGGAACTAGCCCACCAGCCCCAGCTTCCGGACGGCCTCGCGCTCCTCCTTGAGCTCGTTGACCGTGATGTCGATCTTCGAGCGGGCGAAGTCGCCGACCTCGAGCCCCTCCTCCACGCTGTAGTCGCCGCCCTGGCAGCGGCACGGCAGCGAGCAGATCAGGCCCTCCTCGATCCCGTACTGGCCTGACGTCCAGACGCCCATGGAGCGCAGGCCGTCCGAGCCGAGGACCCAGTCCTGGACGTGGTCGATCGCCGCGTTGGCTGCGCTGGCCGCCGACGAGGCGCCGCGCGCGTCGATGATCTCCGCGCCGCGCTTGCCGACCCGCGGCATGAACTCGTTCTCGTACCAGTCCTCGTCCACCTTGTCCGAGGCCTTCTCACCGTTCACCTTGGCGTTGAACAGGTCGGGGAACATCGTCGGCGAGTGGTTGCCCCACACGACGAGGTCCTGGACGTCGGAGACGCCGACGCCGAGCTTGTTCGACAGCTGGGCGACGGCGCGGTTCTCGTCGAGGCGCGTCATCGCGGTGAACCGCTCGTTCGGGATGTCGGGCGCGTTGTGCGCGGCGATCAGCGCGTTCGTGTTCGCCGGGTTGCCGACGACGAGGATCTTCACGTCGTCGCTCGCGCCGGCGTTCAGCGCCTCGCCCTGCGGCTTGAAGATCGCGCCGTTGGCCTCGAGCAGGTCGGCGCGCTCCATCCCCTTCGAGCGCGGCCGCGCGCCGATGAGCAGCGCGACGTTGACGCCGTCGAACGCCTGCTTGGCGTCGTCGTAGATGTTCACGCTCTTCAGCAGCGGGAACGCGCAGTCCTCGAGCTCGAGCGCGGTGCCCTCCGCCGCCTTCACGGCGTCCGGGATCTCGAGCAGCGACAGCTCGACCTCGGTGTCGGGCCCCAGCAGCTGGCCGGAGGCGATGCGGAACAGGATCGCGTAGCCGATCTGGCCGGCCGCGCCGGTGACTGCAACTCGGGTTGCCACTAGTTACTCATCTCCCGCTTCAGGTTCTCGTCGATCGCGCCCAGGAACTCCTGCGTCGTGAGGAAGTCCTGATCCCCGCCCACCAGGAGGGCGAGGTCCTTCGTCATCTTTCCGCTCTCGACCGTCTCCACACACACGCGCTCCAGCGTCTCGGCGAAGGTGGTCACGTCGGGCGTGTCGTCCATCCGGCCCCGGTGGGCGAGCCCGCGCGTCCACGCGAAGATCGACGCGATCGGGTTGGTCGAGGTCGGCTTGCCCTGCTGGTGCTGGCGGAAGTGCCGGGTGACGGTGCCGTGCGCGGCCTCGGCCTCGACGGTCTCGCCGTCGGGGGTCATCAGGACGCTCGTCATCAGGCCGAGCGAGCCGAAGCCCTGGGCCACGGTGTCGGACTGCACGTCACCGTCGTAGTTCTTGCAGGCCCAGACGTAGCCGCCCTCCCACTTCAGCGCGGCGGCGACCATGTCGTCGATCAGGCGGTGCTCGTAGGTGAGGCCGGCCTTCTCGAAGTCGCCTGCGAACTCCGCGTCGAAGATCTCCTGGAAGAGGTCCTTGAAGCGCCCGTCGTAGGCCTTGAGGATCGTGTTCTTCGTCGACATGTACACGGGCACGCCGCGGTCGAGGCCGTAGCGGAACGACGCGCGCGCGAAGTCGCGGATCGACTCGTCGAGGTTGTACATCCCCATCAGCACGCCGCCGCCGGGGAAGTCGAAGACGTCGATCTCCTTGGCCTCGCCCCCGCCCTCGGGCGTGAACGTCATCGTGAACTTGCCGGGGCCCGGCACGACCCAGTCCTCGGCGCGGTACTGGTCCCCGAAGGCGTGGCGGCCGATGATGATCGGCTTCGTCCAGCCGGGCACGAGGCGCGGGATGTTCGAGATGACGATCGGCTCGCGGAAGATGACGCCGCCGAGGATGTTGCGGATCGTGCCGTTGGGCGAGCGGTACATGCGCTTGAGCCCGAACTCCTCGACGCGCGCCTCGTCCGGCGTGATCGTCGCGCACTTGACGCCGACGCCGTACTCCTTGATGGCGTTCGCGGCGTCGACGGTGATCTGGTCGTCGGTGGCGTCGCGCGACTCGATGCCGAGGTCGAAGTACTTCAGCTCGACGTCGAGGTACGGGTGGATGAGGCGGTCCTTGATGAACTGCCAGATGATCCGGGTCATCTCGTCGCCGTCGAGCTCGACGACGGGTGTCTTCACTTCGATCTTGGCCATGGCGGCGGCCGATGCTAGTGGCCGGGCGTCCACGGCGCGGTGCCCCCGCTCAATCCTCAACCGGTGCCGCCGATGACCGAGGGAGCCATGGTCATCATGCCGGACGGAAGTGGGAGCGCCCAGAGGATCGTCGTCGTCGAGGATCCCGAGAGCGCTGCCCTGTTGCAGCGCATCCTCGCGGCCGCGGGGTACGAGGACGTGCGCGTTCCCGCCGTTCCCATGGAGGCCGAGACGCTGCTCGAGACGGCCGACCCCGACCTCGTCGTGCTCGACCTCCAGCTTCCCGGCGTGGACGGCTTCGCGATGCTCGAGCGGATCGTCGCCACGGGCGTCCCGACGCTGGTCCTGACCGCCGACGACACGCCGACCACTCGCCGTCGCGCCCTCGGC